>NZ_JBXDLD010000046.1:0-32929 GCF_056820425.1 Priestia sp. KCTC 13724
GATGAATACCTTTGGACGTTTTGTATCCGTCAGCTGCTCCACCTTTTGAATGGCGTGCACACTTAAATACGTTAAAAAGCGACGCCATGCAAACTTGGAATGATTCAAGAAACGATAAACAGAATCTTTGGCAGGGTAACGGTCTCCCTTCTTTGAATTTAAAAGGGTGAACCAGCTCTTATGATGAAAGATTAAACAAAAAACAAGCTGAAACAAATAGGAAGTTGTAAAGCCAAACTTCTTCATAATGCCAGCTTTACGAAGGTGCTTTACGATTTCTAATTCACGAAATACCGATTTTAATTCTTTTGGCAGTTGATTGTTTTGGTCATTATGCTCTATCATAATGGAAGCACCTCTTCTGTTTGGTAGTGTATTCTCGACAAATCCACTATACCAAAGAATGAGGTGTTTTTTGTATCTTAAAAAACTTTGTCAAGGTTTTTATTGAAATCATGAAGAACCTAATAGAGCCAACTATCGAATCTAATTATTTAGGTGCGAAGTTTGAGTGATAATTATTAATGTAGGACTTTCTTTTAAATCAATTTCATAAGGTTTATCTAAAACCCTGCCTCCTTCTTCTTGAATAAGAATGTAAGGTCGATCACTTAGGCCTTTATTTTGCTTACTTACTATGCCTTTTCTTTGGTCATTCAGCGTTACAAAAAGACCAATAGGATAAACAGCAATTGCCCTTCTGAAAGCGCTAATCATATCTTTATCAAACTGACTTCCTGCACCCGCATACAAAATCTCTAGCCCCTCGTGAGGGAGAAGAGCGCTTCTATACACGCGATTTGACGTCACGGCATCGTACACATCCGCAATTGCGATAATTTTACTAAATAAATGAATTCGCTCTTCTTTAATTCCTAATGGATACCCTGATCCATCCAATCTTTCATGATGCTGATATGCGCAAGAGGCGGAGAGCGCAGAGACATTAGGAGTACTTCGCAATAATTCGTACCCGTATGTAGTATGCTTTTTCATTAACTTAAATTCTTCATCCGTTAATCTTCCGGGCTTGTTTAGAATATCTTGGGGAATTAACATTTTCCCTACATCATGTAGCATAGCTCCTGCACCTAGCTTCTCTAGAACAGGCTGAGTTAATCCTATTTCTTTTCCGAGTGAAAGGGCATAAAGCGTCACGTTCACAGAATGAGAAAATACATAGTTATCGTATATATATACATCCGTTAACAATGACAATACATCATTATTATTCATAATCTCATCTACTAATTGATTGCCAACCTTATGTACTTCACGAACCGATTGTTCTAAAAGTGCAACACGCGTTTTTTCATGCTTTTTTTGAAGAGAGTGAAAGACATCTTCCACTGATTCCATTGCCTTTTTCCGAAGTGAAAATGGGATGGTAGAAGTAGAATTTACAACAATATCATTTGTTCGTTTATCACCTATGTATACAAACGTAACACCTCGCTGCTGTAAACGATTAATAATAGTCTCTGTCAAAGGTATGCCTGTATTAATTAGCGTTTTTCCTGCTTCATCTAATATTGGTTTTGCTAAACATGCACCTGGGCTCAATGATTGAATTGCAACTAATTTCATAGTAACTCCCTAACTATCTATTATTTTATAATCGCTATAAAAGAGGTAGAGCATTTACTACCTCTCCATTGAATCCTTTTAGACAAAATTTGAATATAAAGGACTTTATTCCTAACTATACCATTTTTAATAAAGCTTCGCGCCCTATCATACCTGGATGAATGCCTAAACTTTCTGCTTCCACAGTAACAGACTCTAAAGGTGCATTTAAAAGATCTTCAATTGTTCGAACGCCAACTGCTCTTCCGGCAATGATTTGTCTACTGACCAGCTTTTCATTTAAAAGGCCAACGTCTAATGCTCCACACATAATATATCCTTTATCGGAAGAGACTGTTAAAAGCGTTGTTTTTGGAAGCAGTACGGTAACCGCATTGAACGTATGACCATTAATAACAACAGGTTCTAATGTAATCAAATTCCCCACTCCTTTCTTAATCAAGGTATGATGATTTTCAAAAAGAGTGAGCTTTAGGGCGTTTTTTTATAATTATACAAGAAAGCACATACTTTATTTCTAACTTAATTGTTTAAGACGGTATGCGCTCATCAATCTGTTTTAGCAGTCAATCAAATAAATTTAACTGTTTAGGTGCCAAATCGGTATACCGAATGTCCAGCAAATGAATTAATTCCTTAGCATTATCAACCGCGTCTCCGCCCGAATTGTTGTTAAAAACGATGTAAATATCTTTCGTCTGCTGCTTTAATTCTTCAATACGATGCTTCCATTCAAGTAATTCTTGGTGATTATAACGATACAAAAAGCGAATTTTACGCCAGTTAGGGTCTCCACTTTTATTCCAACCGTGAACGTTTCGACCATGAAATCGAATCAGCGTTTTCTCAGCACTCGTAGGATGTAAAACGGTCGGCACAGACCCTTCACCTGCTTGTGGCTCATCACAAATGCCATGAATCCATTTCTCTTTTTCCATAAACATAAGTGTCTTATCATGCCACTGTGGCGTAAACCAAGACTGGTTACGAAACTCTAACGTAACGGGTAAATCACCGAATTTTTCACGGCTGTATCGCAAATAATTAACATTTTCTTTCGTACAATTAAACCAGGGCGGCATTTGGAACAAAATCATTGCAAGTTTATTCGCTTTTACGTAAGGAGTCACAGAATCCATAAATGCATCAAACATCTCGTCTTTGCTATCAAACGGTATTTCATTCCGCATATGCCCTGTCATACCCTGATAAGCTTTGACAACGAATTGAAACGAATCGGGGGTATCTGCTACCCACTTTTCGACCGTTGTTTTAGGCTGAATAGCATAAAAAGATGCATCTACTTCAACTGTTGGAAAGTGACCTGCGTATACAGCGAGCTTATCTCGCGCAGGCACGCCCGTTTCATATAAAGATGAATGATCTCCCCACCCTGTTACGCCTACGTATATCACAAAATCCCTCCAATATGTATCAAACTGTGCACCTATTATTTTAATACAAACTCATCAAAAAAACTCGCTTGTATATACAAGCGAGTTTAAAAAAATCATTTATTACCCGATAGATCCTTCCATCTCAAACTTGATTAGACGGTTCATTTCTACCGCATACTCCATTGGAAGTTCTTTTGTAAATGGTTCGATGAAGCCCATTACGATCATTTCTGTTGCTTCTTCTTCAGAAATACCGCGGCTCATTAGATAGAATAACTGCTCTTCAGATACTTTTGAAACTTTCGCTTCGTGCTCTAAAGAGATGTTATCGTTGTAAATTTCGTTGTATGGAATTGTATCAGATGTTGATTGATTATCCATAATTAACGTATCACACTCGATGTTTGAACGAGCACCTTCGGCTTTGCGACCAAAGTGAACGATACCACGGTACGTTACTTTACCGCCTTGCTTCGAAATAGATTTCGAAACGATTGTAGAAGACGTATTTGGTGCTAAGTGAATCATTTTCGCACCCGCATCTTGGTGTTGGCCTTTACCAGCTAATGCAATGGATAATGTCATACCACGTGCGCCTTCACCTTTTAGGATAACAGCTGGGTATTTCATTGTTAATTTAGAACCGATGTTTCCATCAACCCATTCCATTGTTGCATTCGCTTCACATACAGCTCGCTTCGTTACTAGGTTGTAGACGTTATTCGCCCAGTTTTGAATCGTTGTATAACGGCAGTATGCGTCTTTTTTAATGATGATTTCTACAACAGCACTGTGCAGAGAGTTTGTTGTATAAACCGGCGCTGTACAGCCTTCTACGTAGTGTACGTGTGCACCTTCATCTACGATGATTAGCGTACGTTCGAATTGACCCATGTTCTCAGAGTTAATACGGAAGTATGCTTGAAGTGGCGTATCTACTTTGATACCTTTTGGGACGTAGATAAATGAACCACCAGACCAAACAGCTGAGTTTAACGCAGCAAATTTGTTGTCAGTTGGCGGAATTACTTTCGCCCAGTGCTCACGGAAAATCTCTTCGTTTTCTTTTAATGCAGTATCTGTGTCTTTAAATACGATTCCTTGTGCTTCAAGGTCTTCTTTCATGTTGTGATATACAACTTCAGATTCGTACTGAGCAGATACACCAGCTAGGTATTTTTGCTCCGCTTCTGGAATACCAAGCTTATCAAACGTTTGTTTAATCTCTTCAGGAACCTCATCCCAAGAGCGCTCTGACTTCTCTGAAGGCTTTACGTAGTACGTAATTTCATCAAAGTTCAGGCTAGACATATCGCCGCCCCACTGTGGCATTGGCATGCTGTAAAAATGCTCAAGTGATTTTAAGCGGAAGTCAAGCATCCACTGTGGCTCGTCTTTCATGCGAGAAATTTCTTCTACAATTTCTTTTGTTAATCCTCTTTCAGAACGGAAAATAGAAACGTCCTTATCCGAGAACCCGTATTTATAATCGCCGATTTCCGGCATCTTTTTTGCCATTTGTTATTACCCCCTACTTGATAGGATTGGGAATGAACAAAGGCCTAACAGGACTTAATTCTGTTCTTTTAGGCCTTTTTCCATCGCTTTCCACGCTAATGTTGCACATTTAATACGTGCTGGAAACTTTGAAACACCTTGAAGTGCTTCAATGTCTCCTAAGTCTATACTATCATCATACTCTTTTCCTTGCATCATATCTGAGAAGATGTTCGCAAGTTCAAGAGCTGTTTCAATCTCTTGCCCTTTAATTGCCTGTGTCATCATTGAAGCAGATGACATAGAAATTGAACAGCCTTCTCCTTCAAACTTTGCATCCGTTACTTTGCCATCTTCTACTTTAAGTGATAGTTCAATACGGTCACCACACGTTGGATTATTCATTTGAATTTGAACCGTATCTTCTTCTAAAGACCCACGATTTCGAGGGTTTTTATAATGATCCATAATCACTTGACGATAAAGAGTATCTAAATTGTTAAAAGACATTTGTGAAATACTCCTTCGTTTTAATTAGTGATGACACTAATTGATCGATTTCTTCTTCTGTATTATACAAGTAGAAACTTGCACGTGCAGTTGAAGATACATTTAAATATTTCATTAACGGCTGTGCACAATGATGCCCTGCGCGTACAGCAACTCCCTCAGCATCAAGAACAGTTGCTACGTCATGCGGATGAACATCATCAAGATTAAACGTCACGACGCCAGCACGCTCTTTTGGTCCGTAGATGGTAATGCCTTCTACTTCTGAAAGACGGTCTAGTGCGTAATTTGCTAATTTATGCTCATGAGCAAGAATATTATCCAAGCCCACTTCCTCTAGAAAATCAATAGCGGCACCTAATCCAATTGCACCTGCAATAATAGGCGTTCCACCTTCGAATTTCCAAGGAAGCTCTTTCCACGTTGAATCGTATAGGTTAACGAAATCAATCATTTCGCCTCCAAATTCAACCGGCTCCATCTTTTCTAATAATTCTTTTTTTCCATACAGTACGCCAATACCTGTTGGGCCGCACATTTTATGACCAGAAAACGCAAAGAAGTCGCAGTCTAAGTCCTGTACGTCAACTTTCATATGAGGCGTACTTTGTGCACCATCTACAACCATGATTGCTCCGTGTTGGTGAGCAATTTTCGCAATTTCTTTTACCGGATTGATTGCGCCCAATACGTTAGAAACGTGCATAACCGAAACAATTTTTGTATTTGACGTAATCGTTTCTTTAACCGTTTCTAATGAAAGAGCATGATCTTCTGTAAGATCAATATATTTTAATGTTGCTCCTGTTGCTTTTGCAACTTGCTGCCATGGAATGATGTTACTGTGATGCTCCATATACGTAATCACAATTTCATCACCAGGCTGCAAATTGGCACGTCCGTAGCTAGCAGCAACAATATTTAACGCTGTAGTTGTTCCACGCGTAAAGATAATTTCTTCTGTTGATTTCGCATTAATGAACTTTCTTACTTTTTCACGAGCACCTTCATAGCCATCCGTAGCCATTGTACCTAGTGTATGAACACCTCTGTGTACGTTTGAGTTGTATTCTCTGTAGTACTTATTCAGTGCTTCAATCACTTGGATTGGCTTTTGAGAAGTAGCAGCGCTATCTAAGTAAACAAGCGGGTGTCCATTTACTTCTTGGTCTAAAATAGGAAACTGTTTGCGAATATCAGAAACGTTCATTATCGAACTTTCCTTTCAATTAACTCCGTTAACTGTTTTTTCACCGTTTCAACCGGAAGCTCATTTACAACTGGAGCTAAGAACCCATGAATAACTAAGCGCTCAGCTTCAACTTGTGGAATACCACGGCTCATTAAATAATAAAGCTGTAATGGATCTACGCGACCTACAGAAGCTGCATGTCCTGCCGTTACATCATCTTCATCAATTAATAAGATTGGGTTAGCATCTCCACGAGCTTTTTCGCTTAGCATTAATACGCGAGACTCTTGCTCTGCATTTGATTTAGATGCACCGTGTTCAATTTTACCAATTCCGTTAAAGATTGAAGACGCGCTATCTTTCATTACACCATGTTTTAAGATGTAACCTTCAGAATGCTTACCGAAGTGAATAATACTCGTCGTTAAGTTTTGCTTTTGCTCACCGCGACCTACTGTAACTGTTTTCGTATCACCGTATGAACCATCGCCCATTAGGTATGTGATGTTTTCAGAAACTGTGTTTCCTTCACTCATTAAGCCTAATGCCCACTCGATGCGACCGTCTTTACCAGCAACACCACGGCGATTTACGTAGCTAGTTGTTCCTTTGGCAAGGTAGTCTACCGCACCGAACGTTACTTTTGCATTGTTATTTGCAAATACTTCTGTCACAACGTTTACTACACCGTTTGACTCTTCAGAAGTAGCAATGTAGTTTTCTACATACGTAACAGAACTATTATCTTCTGCAACCACAATAACATGGTTGAAAAGTGCTGCTTCTTCATCTTCACGTACGAAAACAGCTTGAAGTGGTTCTTTTACTTCAACGTTTTTTGGAACGTAAACAAATACGCCACCGTTAAGCAGTGCAGCGTGAAGAGCCGTTAAGCGATGCTCATCCACTTTTACACCGTCTTTCATGAAGTACTTTTGTACAAGCTCTTCGTGGTCTTTTGCAGCTGTTTGGATATCAGTAAAGATAACTCCTTGCTCTTTTAACTCATCTGTTAACGTTGCATATGCAGCTGTTTGGTCACGCTGAACGTATAAGTTTTTAACCGCTTCTGTATCAATAAGTGCTCTTACAGACTCAGGAAGCTCGTCAATTGAAGAAATTGCTTTTGCTTCAGCATCATGCTTTGAGAAATCTGTAAAGTTCCACTTTGTAATATTTGTTTTATCTGGTTTTGGTAGTGGAAGATCTTCTGCTTTCGCAAGAGCTTGTAAACGAAGATCTAACAACCATTTCGGCTCAGCAGCTTTTTCAGAAAAACTGCGAACGTACGCTTGATCAAATGGTAATTTTGTATCAATAGTCATAGAAATCCTCCTAATGCTTATGCTTCTTGCCCTACAGTTTCGTCTTCAATACCTAATTCTTTCTTAATCCAGTCATAGCCTTCTGCTTCTAAGCGCTGAGCTAATTCAGGACCGCCTGATTTCACAACGCGACCTTGCATCATAACGTGAACATGGTCTGGTGTAATGTAGTTTAATAGACGTTGGTAGTGAGTAATCATTAAGCAACCAAAATCGCTACCACGTAGCTCGTTGATTCCTTTTGATACTACTTTTAACGCATCGATATCTAAACCTGAATCAATCTCATCAAGGATTGCAATAGCAGGTTTTAACATCATTAGTTGAAGGATTTCGTTACGCTTTTTCTCTCCACCAGAGAAACCTTCATTTAAATAACGTTGTGCCATATCTTGATCCATTTCTAAGAAGTCCATGTTTTTATCTAGTTGACGGATAAACTTCATTAGTGAAATTTCATCGCCTTCTTCACGACGCGCATTAATTGATGAACGTAAGAAGTCTGCATTTGTTACGCCGCTAATTTCACTTGGGTATTGCATTGCAAGGAACAGACCTGCACGCGCACGCTCGTCCACTTCCATTTCAAGTACGTCTTCACCATCAAGTGTAATGCTACCTTGTGTTACTTCATATTTAGGGTGCCCCATAATTGCTGAAGATAAAGTGGATTTACCTGTACCGTTTGGACCCATGATTGCATGAATCTCTCCGCCTTTAACTTCTAAGTTAACACCTTTTAAAATCTCTTTGCCTTCAATTGAAACATGAAGATCTTTAATGATTAAAGTTGAACCTGCCATACTAAAACCTCCAGTTATAGATGTATATACTAAAATCAGATATACCTATATCTTTTTAATTATTCTCATTTTATTCTCATTACAATCTTATAACAAATGAAAACTTATAGCAACCTTTTGAGATAAACGCTTTTCTCTTATATGTATACATATTTTACCCGTATAAAAAACGTTGCTTTCATAGGCGTAACCCAACCTTTAAAGCAACGTCTGCTTATCATTTATTTTAGTGTGTTTGACGTTTTAATTCCTGCACGCATTCCTGCACTAACATGACAGATTGACTCATCGCTGCTCCGCCACCAAATGCTGCCGAAACGCCACAAGCTTCTAAAATCTCTTGCTCAGTTGCTCCGTTATCTAAGCAACCTTTTGTATGATAAATCATGCAATATTCATTTTGAGCTACAACGCTAATTCCTAATGCAATCAGCTGCTTGTCTTTTTTAGAAATAGACCCTTCTTCAAAACAAGCCTCTGTGAAAGTGTTGAACGTTTCAGTCAATCGTGGAAGCTTTTCACTGAATGTTCCCATTCCTACCTTATAATTATGAAGTGCCTGCTCTGTTGAATGATTTGTTTCTTGTTGCATCCCTCTTGCCAACTCCATTCGTCATAGTTTTCATCATTAGTATGGATGATACAAATCGGAGTTATGCTTAACGCTAAAAATAGAAAAAATCGACCAGGCCTAAACCTAGTCGATTTTAATCTGTTTATTCGTTTACAGGAAGCACTGCGCCTTTATACTTCTCTTCGATGAAGTCTTGAATTTCTTTTGAGTGAAGTACTTCTACTAACGCTTTTACTTCTTCTTTGTTTTCATCACCTTTACGAACTGTGATAATGTTTGCATATGGATTGTTTTCTTTTGATTCTACAGCGATTGGATCTTTAACAGGGTCTAAACCAGCATCTAACGCATAGTTTGCGTTAATAACAACCGCATCGCCTTCATTGTTGTTATACACTTGAGGTAATAAACCACCTTCAACGTCTGCTTTAAACGTTAAGTTTTTAGGGTTTTCTACAATATCATCAAGCGTTGCATCTTGCTTTTTAACGCCCTCTTTTAACTTAATTACGCCTTCTTTTTCAAAAATTGAAAGAATACGACCTTGTTCTGCTACTGCATCACGCATAATTACCGTACCGTTTTTCGGAAGGTCTTTTAATGACTTGTACTTTTTAGAGTAGATACCGATTGGTTCGATATGAATAGCTCCTGCACTTACAAAATCATAATTTGGGTTTTCTTCTAATACAGATTCTAGATAAGGAATATGTTGGAAATAGTTCGCATCAATTTCTTTTCCATCTAGTGCTGTGTTAGGTAAAATATAATCTTGGAATGGTTTAATGTCTAACTCAATTCCTTTTTCCTCTAACAATGGCTTTGCTTCTTCTAAAATTTCAGCGTGAGGAATGTTTGACGCCCCCACCACAATTTTCTTTTCGTCTTCTGATGAATCTGACCCACTGCCTCCAGATGAACCACAAGCAGCTAAACCTAAAACTAAAGCAGATGATAAAGCAAATGTTGAAACCCATTTTTTCATAATATATTTCCTCCTCTTATCGTTTATCAATTTTAGACGTGATAAAATCACCAATAAACTGGATAATAAATACAATCACTAAAATTAAAACTGTCGCAACAAGGGTTACATCACTATTATTTCGCTGGAAGCCTTCTAAATATGCTAAGTTTCCTAAACCACCAGCTCCAACCGCTCCAGCCATTGCTGTATAGCCAATGAGTGCGATTGCTGTAACCGTCAAACCCGAAATTAAAGCAGGCATTGATTCTGGAAGCAGCACTTTAAAAATAATTGTGCCTGTTTTCGCTCCCATCGATTTTGCTGCTTCAATCACACCTTTATCGATTTCGCGAAGGCCGATTTCAACCATACGCGCGTAAAATGGTGCGGCTCCAACAATAAGAGCTGGCAAAGCCGCTTCTGCTCCTAGCATTGTTCCCACAATTGCTTTTGTAAACGGAATGAGCAAAATTAGTAAGATGATAAATGGAATGGATCGAAAGATGTTTACAAAAGCTCCTATAATAATATTAACGAAGCGGTTTTCCCAAAGCTGACCTTTGCCTGTTAAAAATAGAAGTAAGCCTAGCACAATTCCTAATATAAACGTGGCAACAACTGAGATACTTGTCATATAAAGTGTTTCAATCGTTGCTGCACTAAATTTATCATACGTTACGTTTGGGAATAATTCAGTTAGCATCCGTCATCACCTCAATTTCTACCTGTTGTTCACGGATGTACTCAATTACTTTATTAACCTCTGCTTCTTCACCATCTAAATGAATAAATAAGGTTCCATAAGAGCCCGTTTGTGTATAAGAAACTTTCCCTTGTAAGATGTTAATCGTGACATCAAATGCTTTTAAAATGCTCGTAATGAGCGGTTGCTCCGCTTTTCCACCTACAAATGTGAGCTGAACAATTCGACCGCTTGGATAAAGTTCCTTCACCTGCTCCACTGTCTCAAACGTTTCTTCTGGCTCTGAAATTTGCTGTACAAATCGCTTTGTAATATTTTGCTGTGGTTTACGGAATACTTCAAGTACTTCTCCTTGTTCGACTACTTTTCCATTTTCCATCACAGCTACACGATGACAAATTTTACGGATTACGTGCATTTCATGCGTGATTAAGACAATCGTTAAACCTAGCTTTTCATTAATATCAACTAGCAAATCCAAGATCGAATCTGTTGTTTGTGGATCAAGTGCCGATGTTGCTTCGTCACATAATAAGACTTTTGGGTTATTTGCTAACGCTCTTGCAATTCCTACACGCTGTTTTTGCCCGCCGCTCAGCTGAGATGGGTAGGCATTTTCTCTACCTTCTAATCCAACTAGTTTAATGAGCTCGTTTACACGTTCTGCTCGTTTGTTTTTTGGAACACCGGCAATTTCAAGTGGAAACGCAATGTTTTCTTGCACGGTACGAGACCAAAGTAAATTAAAATGCTGAAAAATCATGCTAATTTCTTGGCGAGCTTGTCTAAGCTTAGCACCTTTAATTTTCCCAATTTGATTTCCTGCTACTTCTACTGTTCCAGAAGTAGGTGTTTCTAAACCATTTAATAAGCGAATAAGAGAGCTTTTCCCTGCTCCACTATATCCAATGATGCCGAAGATTTCACCTTTTGCCACTGATAAATTAACCTGATCAACGGCCGTGACTTTCCCACTTTTAGCATCATATATTTTCGTTACATCTTGTAACGTAATCATCTTCTTCACCTTCTTTGTTGACTTGCTCTGTCTGCTTAGTGTGTCCTTGCTTTTAGAAAATAAAAAAACCTTTCTACACGTGAGCAGAAAGGTTTTTGATAAAATCCTTTCTCTCATCTTTCAAAGCTTATGCTTTGCAGGAATTGGCACCATTTCAGTTAGTCTGACGGTTGCCGGGTTTCATAGGGCACAGTCCCTCCACCTCTCTTGATAAGAGTTAACGACAAATTATTGAAATTATTTTGTTTTCATCAAATATTCATTTATTTATGTTTGTGATTCTAGCATGTGTCAGAAAGGGTGTCAACAAAAAATGCGCATAGGATAATAATCCCATGCACACCCTTAAACAAATGTTTGTTTAACTAAGACGTTCCATTACATATTCAACAGAGTGAAAAGCATACAGCTTCTGCTTCACTTCGCCATTTCCATATTCAATTAGGCATGGAACACTTTCAATTTCGAGCAAAGACGCTTTAGCAGGCATATAGTTTAAATTACTCATTCCGATTGTTAAGTCTGGAATAATCGCTTCTACTACTGTTAACATTTTTTTAGCTAGTTGGCACGTTCCACAAAGGGGTGTATGGAAAAAAATAACCGTACGCTCGTCTTTATTTAGCTTTTCGTCTAGCTGTTCCTCTGTCCACTCTTCCATGTTACTCATCCTTCTATATTAAAAATTCTGCGTTAACATCTATATTAGCACTTAAAAGTACCGTAGCAATATGATTTCTTGGGGCCGCCGCTACCTCACGATACATTTTATCGATATAAAGGTGCTCCGCTTCCGGAAGTTCTTTTTTAAACTGTTTCCGTAATTTATTGCCGGAATCATCTGAGTCAACCAAGATATACACATCTTTATCATACGTGGAATCGATAATCTCATCTAGCTTTGACAAGCTGATGGTTCCATTGGTACAAATAATCTCAATCGGTTCATTAATAATACTTTCGATTCGCTTTTTGTCAGACTTACCTTCTACAATAATTACTTTTTCAATTTCTATTAAACGCATCGTCATCACCTATGATTATCAGTTGTATAGTAACGTTATTCCTTTATGCTATACAATATTCGTTAATGTAACACAGTTCCCCTGTTTTTTAAAAGATTTTGCTGTAAAAAGAACATATATGAATTGTTTTTATTGAAAAAATAGACTATTTTCGGTCATCTTAGACTGATGGCGCCAAACCTTATGTGGTTGGCGCCATCAGTCTTGCACTGAGAGGTTTCATGCTAAATTTAGCACCAACCCTCTTCTGAATCGCAGTCCGTATACTTTTGTGTAGCTCCAGCCTGGACGTCAGCATACTGATAAATTTTGTTATTTTCTTGCGTGTAACCTGACTCTAAATTATATTGATTACCCGTTGCACCATAATTCACATGGCCAATTGATTGTTTATCTACATACAATTGCATACCATTTTCATGAAATTTTGCTGTAATTCGATCCGTTATGTCAACTTTTTTATGTTCGAACATAAAAAGACACCCCTTTAGCTTGTTTACTAAATAGAGTGCCCTTTTTGTTATAGGTCCATGAAGACAAATTATGGATATACCAAGTGAAATGTCTTAAGATGAAGTCAATTAACCTTCGTTAATCATTTCATCGTATTGTTCAGCTGTCATAAGCTTCTCAACATCTGCCGAATCAGCAGGCTTAATTACAACCATCCATGCTTTTTCATATGGAGACTCGTTTACAAACTCAGGATTATCGCTTAATTCTTCGTTTACTTCTACAACCTCACCGCTAATTGGTGCATATAGCTCTGATACTGTTTTCACAGATTCTACGCTACCAAACGGCTCGTCTGCTTCAACTTTATCGCCAACTTCTGGAAGCTCAACAAATACAATGTCACCAAGTTCAGATTGTGCAAAGTGTGTAATTCCTACCCGGAAAACTTCTCCTTCGCTTTTTACCCACTCATGCTCTTCTGAATAACGCAACTCTTTTGGTGTACTCATCTTAATCCCTCCAATAAATTATGTATGCCGCTAATGAATAGCAACGACTACCTCTTATCAGTGTAACGTAAACAACAGGTTTTTTCTATTTGAATCCGCACGGAATTTTAAATTTATTTCCATGTTGTGTCAAATTCTTCTTCTTTAAACCCTACCGTTACTTTATCACCGTCAGTTAATAACGGGCGCTTGATTAACATCCCGTCAGATGAAAGGATTTCAAGTAATTCCTCATCACTTGCTGTTGCAACTTTGTCTTTCAGACCTAGCTCACGATACTTCTTTCCGCTTGTATTAAAGAATTTCTTTAGCGGCAAGCCACTATTTTGATAATAGCTCGTTAGCTGCTCTTTCGTTGGTGGATTTTCGATAATATGAATTTCTTCATACGCCACACCATTTTGATCTAGCCATTGTTTTGCTTTTCGACATGTACCACATTTAGGATATGAATAGAATAATACGCTCATTATTTCGCCTCCTTTTTCTTCGCTTTTTCGTATTTTAACACATCCAACTTTAATTTACCTATTTTAGTTTGCAGTTAAACAAAGAAAAGCTGTGTAAAGGAGAATACTCATACTTTCCCTTTACACAGCTCTCTATTACATACTTTAAAATTACACAATAAAGCGCTCTTCTTCCAATACAACCTTTGCAATTTCTCGCTTAACAACAATAACGTTGACCGGCGTGTGACGAGTTAGCTTTCGTAATGACGAGAGCATCATACGTAGCGTATCTCCTTCTTCTACAGCAATAAGCGTTTCTTTTGCATCCGCTTCAATTTTATTAAATGCTTCTTGGCAGAATACTTTTGTATAGTTGACTTTAAGCTGATTTTTTTCTTCTCCATTTTTCAAAATTGCTTTTTCCGTACGTAATACAGCAGATTCCATTGCATATACGTTGCTGATCATGTCAGAAATATTAACTAACACCTCTTGTTCACCCTCAAGTTTTTTACCATACTTTTGAGCTGCTAGACCAAGTAGTAATAGCGCAATTTTTTTACCATTACGAACTAATAGTTTAGATTGATCTAATGCGCCTTCTCCAGCTTCTTCAGGCATTAGCATCATAAGCTCTTCCTGTAGTGACTGAGCTTTTTGTAACAATGGAAGCTCACCTTTTAAGGCTTTGCGTAAGTACGTTCCTGGCACCAATAAACGATTGATTTCATTTGTTCCTTCAAAAATACGGTTGATTCGAGAATCACGGTACAAGCGCTCAATTTCATATTCGCTCATAAAGCCATAGCCACCATGAAGCTGAACTCCCTCGTCTACTAAATAATCTAGCACTTCCGTTGCAAATACTTTATTTAACGAACACTCAATGGCATACTCTGCAATTGAGGCAGCAATTTCTTTTCCATCTTTTTGTTGCTCTTCCGATAGCTGACCCATTCTGTCTTCAAAGAGACCAACCGTACGATAAACAGAGCTTTCAGAAGCATATAATTTCGATGCCATGGTTGCAATCTTTTCTTGTGTTAACGAAAATTTTGCAATCGGTGTCTTAAACTGTTGGCGTTGATTCACGTATTCAGAAGTTAATTCTATCGCACGCTTACCAGCTCCTACTGCCCCTACACCTAGCTTATAGCGACCGATATTTAAGATATTAAACGCGATGATATGACCTTTTCCAATTTGTCCAAGTACGTTTTCTTTTGGTACATGTGCATCTTCTAAAATAAGGGTACGCGTTGAAGAGCTCTTAATACCCATTTTCTTTTCTTCAGGACCAACAGATACACCCGCATAGTCACGTTCAACGATAAACGCTGAGAACTGCTCTCCATCTATTTTCGCATACACAACAAATACATCAGCAAAACCAGCGTTTGTAATCCATTGTTTTTCACCATTTAACACGTAGTGAGTACCTTCTGCATTTAGACGAGCGACTGTTTTCGCTCCCAATGCATCTGAACCTGATCCTGGCTCTGTTAACGCATACGCGGCAATCTTACCTCCAGTTGCTAAATCTGGTAGATACTTTTGCTTTTGCTCCTCTGTTCCGAACAACACAATCGGAAGAGAACCGATTCCAACATGTGCACCGTGTGTGATAGAAAATCCGCCTGCACGCGACATTTTTTCAGCAATTAATGCCGATGCAATCTTATCTAATCCAAGACCTCCATACTCTTCTGGAACATCAGCTCCTAGTAATCCAAGGTCACCGGCTTGCTTTAATAGCTTTACTGAGCGATCAAACTCATGCTTTTCTAAAAATTCTACTTGCGGTATTACTTCGTTCTCAACGTATTCATCCGTTGTTTTGGCAATCATTTTATGTTCGCTTGTGAAATCCTCTGGTGTATATACTCGCTCTGCTGAAAGATCGTTAATTAAAAAGCTACCACCTTTAATTGTTTGTTCCGTTTGGTTTGCCATCTCCATATCCCCCTTATTTCATTAAGCTAATAATTCAAATACACCAGCAGCGCCCATCCCGCCACCAATACACATCGTTACAACGCCAAATTGTTCATTTCTTCTCTTCATTTCATGCAATAAACTGAGCGTTAATTTTGTACCGGTGCAGCCAAGTGGATGGCCCAGAGCAATTGCTCCACCGTTAACATTCACACGATCTTCGTCAATGTTCAATTCACGAATAACCCCTAACGCTTGAGATGCAAAGGCCTCGTTTAACTCAAATAGTCCAATATCTGAAAGTTCAAGTCCCGCTAGCTTTAATGCTTTTGGAATAGCTGCTATTGGACCAATCCCCATCACTTCTGGTGGAACGCCACCAACTGCAAACGAACGAAACTTTGCTAGCGGACGCAAACCTTCTGCATCTGCTTGTTCACGATCCATTAGCATTACGGTAGCAGCTCCATCACTTGTTTGCGATGAATTCCCTGCCGTTACCGAACCCGTCATAGAAAATGCAGGTCGTAACTTGCTTAAAATTGCTGCTGTTGTCCCTTCACGCACTCCTTCATCTTGTGAAAAAACAACCTTATTTTCTTCCATTTTATTTTGACTATTTAACCTTCTCATCGTCACTTCAACAGGTACAATTTCATCTTTAAACTTGCCTTCTTGAAGAGCTTTAGCTGCTTTTTGATGACTTCTTACAGCAAATGCATCTTGGTCTTCACGTGAAATGCCATATTTCAGCGCAACTTGCTCAGCTGTATGCCCCATTCCCATGTAATATTCAGGTGCATTTTCTACCAGCTGTACATTCGGGCGAGCCACATTTCCAAACATCGGAACCATGCTCATAGACTCGGCTCCTCCAGCCAATACCGTCTTGGCCTGCCCTAACATAATGCGCTCTGCTCCATAGGCAATACTCTGTAACCCTGAAGAGCAATAACGATTGATTGTAATCGCTGGAACGGTATATGGAAGTCCCGCTAACGCTCCGATATTACGAGCCATGTTCAAGCCTTGTTCGGCTTCTGGCATGGCACAGCCAATAATTAAATCGTCAATTGGTCCTTCATAGCCTCCTGCTCTTCTCAGCGTTTCCTTTACCGTAATTGCACCTAAATCATCAGGACGAACCGTAGCAAGCGTCCCTTTTTTCGCTTTTCCAACCGGTGTTCTAGCACCAGCTACAATTACCGCTTCTCTCATTCCTTCTCCCCCTTAGTTACGCAATGGTTTCCCTTTTACTAGCATATGTTGCATACGTTGTTGAGACTTCATCTCTCCCACTAAGCTCAAGAATGCTTCTCTCTCTAAATCTAGTAAATAATCTTCGTCTACTTTTGTTCCATAAGGTACGCGTCCGCCAGCAATAACAAACGCTAATTTCTTCGCAATTTCATAATCATGATCAGAAATGAAGCCTGAATACTTCATTGATTGAGCTCCTAACAATAAAGTTGCATATCCCGTTTCACCAACGACCGGCACTTTTTCACGAATCGGTGGCTTATAACCGGCCTGAGATAATGACAGAACAGACTGCTTTGCTTCATGAAGCAAATGGTCTTGGTTTGAGGTGATGCCATCTTGGTGATTTAAGAAATTTAGCTCTCTTGCATGAAGAGCAGAACTAGAGACTTTAGCTGTGGCAATCGTTTCAAACGTTTTATTTGCAATTTGCTGCAAATCTAAGGTCACATCATTTGGAAGACCTTTTAACTGCTTTAAGTAAAGCTCTTTGTTTCCACCTCCACCTGGAATTAAGCCAACTCCGACTTCAACTAACCCCATATATGTTTCAGCAGATGCCTGAACTTTAGCAGTTGGTAAACAAATCTCTGTTCCTCCGCCAAGCGTCATCGCAAACGGTGCTGCAACGACAGGTTTTTCATTATATTTTACTTTCATCATCGCCTGTTGGAACTGACGAATAACAAATTCAATTTCAAAGAAATTATCGTCTTGAGCTTCCATTAAAATCATGGCTAGATTCGCACCCACGCAGAAGTTTTTACTTTGATTTCCAATCACTAGACCTCTGTAATTCCGATTCACTTCCTCTAATGATTCATTTAGCAGCTGAATAATATCTAGACCAATAGCATTGTTTGGTGATGTGAACTGCAAGCACGCCACATCATCTCCTAAATCAATTAAACTCGCACCACTATTCTTTTTAATGACTTTATCTTGCGCTTTTAATGCTGATAGATGGACAATTTTTTTGTTTTCCACAACTGGTTTATATTCGTTTCGATCATAATAAATTTTCTGTCCATCTAGCTCTTTATAAAATGCAGAAAATCCGCTTTCCTTCATTTCCTTGATCCAGTCAGGCATTTCTAACCCTTCGGTCTCCATTTTTTCAATCGCAGAGGTGAATCCAATTGCATCCCATGTTTCAAATGGACCATAATCCCAGCCAAATCCCCACTTCATCGCTTGATCAATAGCCACAATATCATCTGCAATTTCATCTTTTAACTGGGCTGAATAAAGTAAGACTGGGCTAATGATTTTCCATAAGAAGGACCCAGCACGGTCATCCGAATATAGAAGCGCTTTCATTTTATTGGAGAATCCTTTTGTTTGTTTACTTAATTCAACAGACGCTGTTCTAAGTTTTTTACGCTCTTCATACTGTAAAGTATCTGGATTTAACTCTAGAATTTCTTTGCCTTTTTTCAAGAAGAATCCTTGACCAGACTTACTTCCCAGCCAGCCGTTTTGCTGCATTATTTTCATAAATGCAGGAATGTTAAAAACCTCTTTTTCTTTTCCATCCACTTTATCGTAGACGTTATTAGCCACATGAATAAACGTATCAAGTCCTACAACGTCAAGCGTTCGGAACGTAGCGCTTTTAGGTCTTCCAATGAGTGGTCCCGTAATGGAGTCAACTTCACCAACGCTATAGCCACCTTTAAGCATTTCTTGAACTGTTACCAGCAAACCATAGGTTCCAATTCGATTTGCAATAAAATTAGGCGTATCTTTTGCAAGGACAACGCCTTTTCCAAGAATGTTTTCACCAAAATCCTTTATATATTGAACAACTTCTTCTTTTGTATCTTCAGTAGGAATAACTTCTAATAACTTTAAATAACGCGGTGGATTAAAGAAATGTGTTCCTAAGAAGTGCGTTTTAAAATCATCAGATCGACCGCTTGCCATTGCTTCAATTGAAATACCTGAAGTGTTTGAACTTATAATAGTTCCTGGCTTCCTTACCGCATCAACTTTTTCAAAGAGCTGTTGTTTTACATCTAATCGTTCAACCACCACTTCAATGATCCAGTCACAATCGCTCAGCTTTTCAAGGTCATCTTCTAAATTTCCTGCCTGAATGAAAGCCACTCGTGATTTGGCCATTAAAGGAGCAGGCTTCTGCTTAGCTAAATTTTTTAATGCCGTTAAGCTCATTCGATTACGTACCTGTGGACTTTCTAGCGTCAGTCCACTTTTGGTTTCTTCCGGATTTAATTCACTGGGCACAATATCCAATAGCAAGGTTTCGATTCCCGCGTTTGCTAAGTGTGCTGCAATGCCAGATCCCATTACCCCTGAGCCAATTACAGCTGCCTTCTTAATTTTAAAGCTCATTCTTACATCCCCCTCTATACATTGAATGAATAGTCATTCATTTTATAATTAAAAAAAAGAGAGCTACTTTTAATCTCTGATATTACTATAAAACATTTTTTAAATTTTCGCAATATACGAACATAATTATTTACAACTATTTTTTATTTCTTTGGTTATATTAAATCCAGGAGGTGATACCATGTCACGCTTAAAAAAAGATCCTTCATCAGCAGGTGTAAGCGCAGCTAGCGTTAAAGGAAATGCTGGCCCAACACAAGAAGTGCATAATCACGGTAAAAAAACATCTCAAAATCAACAATATGGAAAACAAAATATGCAGGATAATTAAGCTATAGATCGAACAAGGAGGTATCGTCTTGTTCGATCTTTTTCATGAATATTATTTTTTCACAATGCCCTTTAAAATAAAAGCTACATTCGCTGGACGCTCAGCTAGCCTTCTCATAAAATATCCGTACCAATCCTTCCCGTACGGTACATATACACGCATCGTATATCCTTCTTTCCTTAACTGCTTTTGACGCTCGGGTCGAATACCAAACAACATTTGAAACTCAAATTGATCACGCGGAATATCATGAATGACTGCTAACTTCTTTGTATACTCAATAATTTGATCATCATGCGTTGCAATTGCTGTATAGTGACCATTAAGCAAGTGTAATTTAATGAGATTCTTAAAACTATCATCTACATCAATTTTATCTGGAAAGGCAACGGCCGCTGATTCCTTATATGCTCCTTTTACTAGTCTTAGGTTTGGAGCGTATCCACTCAGGGTTTTAATATCCTGCTCTGTTCGATATAAGTATGCTTGAAGCACCGTACCAACATTATCGTAGCGCTTTTTAAGTTCTTTAAAAATATTAATGGTCTTTCCGCAGCGGTCGTAATCTTCCATATCAATTGTAATGAATACATTATATTGTTTTGCTTCCTTCAAGATGTATTCCATGTTTTTCATCACTAACTCTGTGGAAATATCTAAGCCCATTGATGTTAACTTTAATGAAAGCTGAGAGCTAAGCTTCTCTTGGTGAATGCGTCGAATTGCTTGGATACAATGTTCCGTCATATAACCAGCCTCTTCTTCCGTTGTAACAAATTCACCCAAGTGATCAATTGTAACATCCAGCCCTTGGTCATTTAGTTCACGCACTACGTCTACTGCTCCGTCAATTGTCTCACCTGCTACAAAACGCGCGGCTCCAAAGCGTAAGCCATAATGCTTCGCTAACTTTGTTAACATTTTATTTTGAGATAAAAATAAAAAAAAGTTGCGCATCGTTTGTTCCATAGCATTCCCCCCGATTTTTTATCTTCTGAGCTTATATTAAAGCTTCCACCCTTCACCGAGCCGTTTAATATAGCAGTTATTATACATTTTAACATTTTTTTTGAAAATAGAGATACATTCAACTAGCAACTTGTCGTCTTTTCTTTACTAGTATATGTACCTTATTTTTGTCCGGTTCTGCAATTTATTTAGACAAAAAAGAGGATGGGACATAACAAAACAAATTTCCCAAAAGAAGAACGTTCTATTCCACTCTGTTTCCAACATTGTTTTCACAATCAACAAAAAACCTAAACGATTAAAAATGAGGAACTCTCAATCGTTTAGGTTTATCATTGACTGAATTACTTATGTCCCAGCCTCTTTTAGCTTTTGCTTTCACGAAGCTCTTCGTTTAAGCTTTTTATTTCTTTAATTAGTTCGACCATCTCTTGCTTAGCCTCAGGATATTGATGATTCCAATGCTTAATTAACGGTGGCATTGACTTTGAAATATATGTATACAAAGCCCACTTCTCAATCTTATCCTTTAAATCTGGATTTGTTTCTCCCACCATGAGCTCCGTATATTTTTCTAGAAGTGCATCAAACTTCTCGTTAAATTCTTTATCCATAAATTGGCGCCTCCTTGTCTTGTGCTCGACATAAAATGGGACAGCTTTTACAATACTTCTTCTTTCCAGCCAGCTGATAGGATAGACAGCACGTTTGACGACTTTTTGCTCTTGTATAGCACCTTAAAGGGTTGACTTCATATTGACCAAACTGATTACCCGCTGCTTCATAGAAAAGATAAGTAAAGTCATCTTCTAACTGAAGCTGATTGACGTTATTATCTTTTTTTAATTGGTCATATAGCCAAAGTAGGTACACGGCAATGTTTTCCCACAGCACCCTTTTTGAAATACCTGTATATTGATTAAGTGGATTCCAGATTGACTCAAATCCTTCAGACAAAAGTTCAGTCACTATTTCTTTTCGTTCTTCGTTTCGATTCGCTACGTCAACTTGAGTAATGGCTTGTTCCGGGTAATAGACTTGAGGTAACCATAACCCATCATCTTCACACTCTGCTTGTAAAGAAAGGCGCTGCACGTCGACTCTTTTTTGACATACTGAAAAGGCATATAAGCAGCCTGCTGCTACAAACCCTAATCTTTTTGCAAAAATAGAAGCGACCACTCTTAAGTTGGGCGCTTCTATCTTGTCTTGAATAAAAGAGAGAGCACTCTCTATCTTCCGCTCATCAGCAAGATCTGCTATCTTCATCTCATAGGCTGACGTTTGTATAAAAGTAGCTCTAAACTTCTCTGCTAACGCTTGCTGTTCTTTTTTATTAAGCATGCTGGAGTTCAGCTCCAACCTTTTGAACCACACATCTTCCTCTGCCGTGCGGAATACAAAGCGGTGTCCCAAAAAGCGGGTCAACTGTTACTTCACAATTCATATTAAACACATTACGAACCAGCTGACACGTAATCACTTCTTCAGGTTTTCCCTGCGCATAAATTTGTTTGTCCTGAAGTGCTACAATATGGTGAGCATAACGACATGCTAAATTTAAATCATGTAAAACCATTACGATTGTTCGCTGTTCTTTTTCATTTAGTTCAAACAGCAAATCAAGGATTTCAATTTGATGAGTCATATCCAAATACGTTGTTGGTTCGTCAAGTAAGATAATATCCGTATCTTGAGCAAGAGTCATAGCAATCCAAGCACGCTGCCTTTGCCCTCCAGATAAAGAGTCTACCTGCCAATCAGCTAAATCACTTAGCCCTGTCGATTCTAGCGCTTTTTGAACCTTTTCTTCGTCTTCTTTCGACCATTGGCGAAACCAATTTTGATAAGGGTAACGCCCCTGCTTCACAAGCTGTAAAACAGTAAGACCCTCAGGTGCTACCGGTCCTTGGGGTAGGATAGCTAATTGCTTAGCAATTTCTTTTGTTGGCAAAGATGATATTTTAGATCCTTCTAACAGAACCGAACCTGTTTGCGGCTTTAAAAGCCGAGCAAGTGAGCGTAACAGCGTTGACTTCCCACAGCCGTTACTTCCGATAAAAACCGTAATCTCTCCTTTAGGAATCTTCAAATCTAATTCATTGATAATCATTGTTTCTCCATACGACAAGCTTAACGACTTTGTTTCTAATGAATGCATGACTTTCACTCCTTTTTTGAAAAGATTAAGTTTAGACGTTACGCTGCTTATATAACAAGTAGATAAAATATGGTGCTCCAATTGCTGCTGTGAAAACACCTGCTGGTATTTCAAGCGGTAAAAAGAACGTTCTTCCTACTAAATCTGCAGCCACAATTAAAATTGCACCAATCAGTGCCGATAATGGAAGCAATACTCCAAACGACGAGCCAACGAGGCGGCGAGCAATATGAGGTGCTAATAGCCCAACAAAGCTAATACCTCCAGCAAACGCGACGGCGGTACCCGTTAGTGCCGTACTCATTACAAGCAGCATTAAGCGGTTTTTTTGAACATGACTTCCCACATTAATAGCAACTTCTTCACCCAGCTCTTGAATATTCAGGTTACGAACCATAACCAATGCAATAATGATTAAAATAACAGTAATTGGCGCAATCGTATATACATTTGTCCAGTTTGATCCATATACGCTACCAGTAATCCAAATATTCGCTTGGCTCGCTTGATAAATTGGACCCATAATCATAAATAAGGTTGTCATTGCCTTGGTCAAAGCGGTTAAGCCGATGCCAATCAGTACTAAGGTAATCGGTGATACTCCGTTTCGCCAAGCGAAAATATAAAGCAAGATTGCTACAATTAAAGCGCCTAAAAATGCGCTAAGCGGCAGCCATTGAATGCTAACTGTTAGGGAGTTTTTCTCGTCGCTAAATAATGCTAAAAATAAAACGACTCCAACAGAAGCTCCTCCCGTTAAACCAATTAAGTCTGGTGATGCCAAAGGATTACGAACAAGACTTTGAAGAATGGCTCCTGCTGCCGCTAAGCAAATGCCTGCACAAATAGCGACAAGAATACGAGGTAACCGAAATGACGTGACCACTAATTTTTCAAACTCAAGGCCCTGCCCAAATAAAATTCCGATAATTTTAAATGGGCCAATGAACAATTCACCCATCCCAGCACTTAATACAAAGAGTGCAAACAGTAACAACGTACAAACTGAAATAATAATTGTAGCTTTTATATTTAGTAAAAAAGAGAGATTTTTTAAACGAATCGGTTGATATTTCTTCATGCTTTAGCGCCCTTTCTTGCTAAATAAATAAAGAATGGGGTTCCAATAAAAGCAGTCATAACGCCAACAGGAATCTCTTCCGGCATAATAACATAGCGAGCTGCAATATCTGCAATTAACAGCAAAATCCCCCCTGCTACTGCGCTATAAGGGAAAATCCAACGATAGTCGTGGCCCACAAACGCTCTTACGATATGAGGAATGATAATACCTACAAAGCTAATAGGGCCTGCAATGGCAACGGCTCCTCCTGCCAAGATGGCAATGAGTATACCTGCTGTTAGTTTGACAGCAACGGTTCGCTGCCCTAAACTTCTCGCCACATCTTCACCCATATTTAAAATATTTATTTTCCCTGCCAGAATAAATGACACGATAATTGCAACAGCAATATAAGGTAGTACGCCATACAACACTTCTAGTTTACGCCCTTGTACTGAACCTGCTAGCCAATACAGTACTTGATCGAGTGCTGTTTCATCCAATACGAGTAAACCTTGTGTTAAAGAAGAAAAAAACGCAGCAATTGCTGCTCCAGCAAGCGTCATTTTTATAGGCGTTAGTCCTTCTTTACCAATCGAGCCTAACAAATACACTGCTACTACGGTTAAAGCCGCTCCAACAAATGCAATCCACGTAAAGGCTTGCAGAGAGTTTACTGAAAAAATCATGATGGCAACCACGATAAAAAAACCTGCTCCAGCATTCACACCAAGAATATCAGGGGAAGCAAGCGGATTTTTCGTTAACGCTTGCATCATTGCGCCTGCAATCCCAAGACATGCACCTACAACAGCACCTATTAGAGCACGTGGTAATCGAACATTTTGTATAACTAAATGTTCGTTTGAACCATCGAACGACTGGAACGCATTTATAGCTGTTTTTATGCTTGTATCTGTATAGCCTAAGACAATGCTTAAACCAATACAAATTAGTAGAAAGATTATACTTAAAATTAAACCAGTTACTCTCATTTGTCTATTTTGCAAAATCATCTTCATTGCTCCTCTAAGGTAGCCTATTTAACTATTACTTTCTTTTAGTTTAGGGAACATTAAAATGAGTGTCAATGACTTTGAGAATCATTTTCAACTTTTTATTGACAGCCTTTAATTTTTGCAATATTATCATAGTTGTAATTGAAAATCATTATCAATCATACATAGGGGGTTCATTAAATGAAAGCGTCTAAAGTGAAATATTTATTCTCACTGATGGCTGTACTGGTTCTTGTTTTCTTAGCAGCTTGCGGTAATTCATCATCTGAAGGTGAAAAAGAAAACAGCGACAGCGCAGCAAAAGATCAGTCTTATACAATTAAACACGCAATGGGTGAAACAAAAATTGACAGAACGCCAAAACGTGTTGTTATTTTGACAAATGAAGGTACGGAAGCACTATTAGCTATGGGTGTTAAGCCAGTCGGAGCAGTAGAGTCTTGGTTAGGAGATCCTTGGTATGACCATATTAAAGACCAAATGGAAGGTGTTAAAAGCGTAGGTACTGAAAGCGAACCTAGTCTTGAAACGATTGCATCTTTAAAGCCAGACTTAATTATTGGTAACAAAATGCGTCAAGAAAAAGTGTATGATCAATTAAGCCAAATCGCACCAACTGTTTTTGCTGAAGAACTAAGAGGCGACTGGAAAGAAAACTTCAAGCTTTACTCAAAAGCAGTAAATAAAGAAGATGAAGGTAAAAAAGTATTAGCTGACTTTGATAACCGAGTGGCTGATTTAAAAGAGAAGCTTGGAGACCAAAAGAAAGAAGAAATTTCAGTTGTACGCTTTACAGCTGGCGATGTACGTATTTATCATAAAGATTCATTTTCTGGTGTAATTCTAGATCAACTTGGCTTTGCTCGTCCTGAATCACAACAGCAGAACGACTTAGCTGAAATGAACGCAACAAAAGAGCGTATTCCAGCGATGGATGGAGATAAATTATTCTACTTCTCATACGAAACTGGTGATGGAGAAGCTACAAAGGTAGCTGAAGAGTGGACCAACGATCCATTGTTTAAAAACTTGAACGTATCAAAAACAGATAGCGTGTATCCTGTAGAAGATGCAATCTGGAATACTGCTGGTGGTGTATTAGCTGCGAATATCATGCTAGATGATATTGAAAAAGTATTTTTATCTGAAAAATAAACAACAGGACAGCCTTTACAGAAAGGCTGTCTTTTTTTGTATATATCTTTCCCTACTCACACAAACTGAGGAAGAAGTTTATTTCACTAAGGAAAGGAAGATACAATATGAATAAAAATGAAAACCAAAAACAAATTAAACCCGTCAATACAAATGATTTAGCAGGACGTCAATTTAAAGCTGCAGACTACAAAAATTCAGATGAAGTATCACAAGGCCTTTCTGAAACGCATGAACAAATGAGCGACACTTACCAAGAAGGTACGATTGAAGACACAAATCGCTAATGCTACAAAGACGCTTATTAGCGTCTTTTTTTCCATTCTCTACCCTCTCACTTTTGCCAAACTCAAAATTACTAGTGACAAAATGTAAAGACAGTTGTAAACTGTTTAAGACTACTGTAAAGACATCTGTTAGAGGAGGACCCTATGAGTAAGAACAATTTGTCTGAACGTCAGCTATTAAACATCGCCGGACTCGGTTGGTTATTCGATGCAATGGACGTAGGCATTCTTTCGTTTATTATTGCAGCTCTACATACAGAATGGAACCTTACACCTAATGAAATGAGCTGGATTGGTAGTGTGAACTCCATCGGCATGGCTGTTGGAGCTCTTGTTTTTGGATTGCTTGCGGATCGAATCGGTCGAAAATGGGTGTTCATTATTACGCTATTACTCTTTTCAATTGCGAGCGGATTGTCTGCTTTATCGACAACTTTATGGATGTTTTTAATTTTACGATTTATTATCGGAATGGGACTAGGCGGAGAGCTTCCTGTTGCTTCAACACTTGTATCAGAGACCGTAGCTCCCGAAAGACGAGGGAAAATCATTGTATTGCTGGAAAGCTTTTGGGCATATGGCTGGTTAGCTGCCGCACTTATTTCATACTTTGTTATCCCAAACTTCGGCTGGCAAATCGCATTATTAATTACCGCTTTACCTGCTTTTTACGCACTTTATTTGCGTATCAAACTTCCAGATTCACCGAAGTTTACACAGTCAATTGCAGAACATAAACCATCCGTTTTAGATAATATTAAGCATGTATGGAGCAAAGACTATCGTAAACCAACAATCATGTTATGGATTCTTTGGTTTTGCGTTGTATTCTCCTACTACGGTATGTTCTTATGGTTACCAAGCGTGATGGTTATAAAAGGATTCAGCTTAATTAAAAGCTTTGAATACGTACTCATTATGACTCTTGCACAACTGCCGGGCTATTATACGGCCGCTTGGTTCATTGAACGAATGGGACGAAAATTTGTACTAATCACCTATCTCATTGGAACGGCTGCAAGCGCATATTTCTTCGGAACTGCAGAGTCTCTCGGCTTACTGCTAGCATCAGGAATGCTTTTGTCGTTCTTTAACTTAGGTGCTTGGGGAGCTTTATATGCGTATACACCGGAGCAATATCCGACAGTTATTCGCGGTACTGGTGCAGGAATGGCTGCTTCCTTTGGCAGAATTGGAGGAATTTTAGGCCCACTGCTTATTGGTTATTTAACAACTAAAGGCGCTTCTCTGACCGTTATATTTACTATTTTCGCAGGAGCTATCTTAATTGGTGTGGCATCGGTTATTTTCTTAGGATCTGAAACAAAACAAAAAGAATTAGCTTAATAAAAAAGGCGTTCCACATGGGAACGTCTTTTTTAAATTATTCACTTAGATCAACGTTATGGTAGACCTGTTGAACATCGTCTAAGTCTTCAAGTGCATCAATCATTTTTTCAAACTGAGCTTTTGCATCCTCAGGTAACGTCACATCGCTCTGAGCTAGCATCACAATTTCTGCCACCGTAAATTCCGTAATACCAGCTTCTTTAAAAGCAGCTTGTACAGCGTGGAACTGATCTGGCTCAGCGTAAACAATCACTGCATCTTCTTCTTCTAAAATATCGCGAGCGTCAACGTCTGCTTCCATTAAAATTTCAAGAACTTCGTCTGATGATTTGCCTTCCAGTCCAATAACAGCAGTTGCATCAAACATATAAGAAACAGATCCACTAACGCCCATATTACCGCCGTTTTTACCAAAAGCAGCGCGAACGTCTGAAGCTGTGCGGTTTACATTGTTTGTTAACGCATCAACAATAACCATTGAACCGTTTGGACCAAAGCCTTCATAACGAAGCTCGTCATAACTTTCTTCTCCGCCACCTTTTGCTTTTTCAATTGCACGGTCAATGATAGCTTTTGGTACGTTATACGTTTTCGCTCGCTCTAAAACAACTTTTAGCGCTTGGTTTGCTTCTGGATCCGGCTCACCTTGTTTTGCTACTACATAAATTTCACGGCCAAATTTAGCATAAATTCGACTTGTTTGAGCATCTTTTGACGCTTTCTTTTCTTTGATATTATTCCACTTACGACCCATATTTTTCACTCTCTTTCGAATGTATATCTAATGTTAAAACATCACTCTGCCACCTTCTATTATACCGCAATTAATTTATTCGGCAATTCTTTCAGCACCATCATCATTCATCTTTACATGATGATAAATAAAAGCTACTACAAAGAATAAGCTCATATACTAAGCTAGAAATCGTCTGATACCCTACCTTCAAAAAGGATATCATCGGGATCGAAAATAATTAAATGATAAAATTATTTACCTATCATATTTTTCGAGAAAAGAATTTTTTTCGACAACTGAATAGTACTTACTCATTACATGTATGAAGGATGATTTTTTTATGAAAACCGAAATACCTCAACCTAAAACATATGGACCTCTTGGCAACGTACCTTTGCTTGACAAAAATAAACCCGTCCTATCGTTAATGAAATTAGCTGAAGAATATGGCCCGATTTTCCGATTACAAGGTCCGACCGGCTCCTCTCTTGTTCTTTCAGGACATGAGCTTGTAAAAGAAGTGTGTGACCAGTGACGTTTTGATAAAAATGCTGAAGGTGCTTTAGCTAAAGTTCGCGCTTTTGGTGGCGATGGTCTCTTTACAAGTTGGACACACGAACCAAACTGGCAAAAGGCACACAATATTTTGGCTCCAACATTTAGGCAACGAGCAATGAAAGATTACCATTCTATGATGACTGATATTGCGGTTCAGCTCGTTCAAAAGTGGGAGCGTTTAAACCCAAATGAAGAAGTTGATGTTCCAGAGGATATGACCAGACTCACATTAGATACAATTGGCTTATGTGGGTTCAACTATCGCTTCAATAGCTTTTATCGCGAAAACTATCACCCTTTTGTAACAAGTATGGTACGTGCTTTAGAAGAAGCCATGCATCAAATGCAACGACTAGATATTCAAGATAAATTAATGGTTCGAACAAAAACAGTTTCAACATGATATCCAAGCGATGTTTTCATTGGTTGATAGTATCATTTCAGAACGCAAAAATGAAAATGGTCAGAACGACAAAGATTTATTGGCGCGCATGCTAAACGTTAAAGATCCTGAGACAGATGACCTGCTAGATGATGAAAACATTCGTTATCAAATTATTACTTTTTTAATTGCAGGTCATGAAACAACGAGTGAATTACTGTCATTTGCCATTTACTACTTAATGAATAATCCTGATAAGTTGGAAAAAGCTTATACAGAAGTCGATACTATTTTGACGGATGATGTACCTTCATATGACCAAGTAGTAAAACTCAAATATATCAAAATGGCGTTAAACGAATCTCTCCGATTATGGCCAACCGCACCTGCTTTCAACCTTTTTGCTAAAGAAGACGCCCTTATTGGAGGCAAATACCCTGTGCAAAAAGAAGGTGAGCGCATTATGGTTTTACTTCCTTCTTTGCATCGTGATAAAAGTACTTGGGGAGATAATGTAGAAGAGTTTATTCCAGAACGGTTTGAAGATCCTAAAAAAGTGCCACATCATGCTTTTAAACCCTTTGGAAATGGGCAGCGAGCATGTATTGGTATGCAGTTTGCGCTTCATGCAACTATTTCGTTCTTTCAAATGGCGATGAAATACATAGCCATAGCATAATCCTTAACAGTTTCAGCTTCTAACCTGAAACAACATAAATAAACTTCAAATAAAAAAGAACCATGAAGCCGCTAGTGCAGCTTCATGGTTCTTTTTATAAGTAAGTGTGACTTAACCCATAAAATTGTATAATAATTACCCATATATCTGCACGAAATAAAATATTTTTTACCTACATTGAATGAAAAAACAACTATAGTAACTCATATATTTGCAGAAAGTTTGTTTATGAACGATAAAACCACTAAAAGTTAATATAGTTAATTGTGTTTCCAATATATAAATGGATGTTCAATAAATAACAGCTATCTATTCAAACGAGGCAGCGTGGGAATACATGAATTTAAAACAGCCTCATCTGTTCAGCACTAGAAGATGGATTATCATCTATTGTATAGCCCATCGTTCGATAGCCTGTTAAGCGTTTTTCATACATTTTCTTTAAAATCGGAACATTGTAATCTACATAGTCATATACTCTAACTTCTTGTTTATTGGCATGGGTTCGATGCAAACGCCCTACATATTGTTGTAAAGTTTCTTTCCAAGATATTGGCATGGCTAAAAACAAGGTATCAAGCCTGGAATAATCGAAGCCTTCTCCAATATATTTTCCTGTAGCAATTACTAGCAACTCTGAATCATCTTGAATTTCTACCAAACGGTGTAATTCTTGCTGACGTTCTTTCTTTTTCATACTACCTGAGAGGATGATAATATTTTTGGCAAATCCTTTAAACCTTCTGTGTAGTTCTTCAACATGTTCAACTCTTTCTGTCAATACTAAAGGCGAACGGCCCTCCTCTAGAACTTGTAATACATCATTAAATAATAGAAGATTTCGTTGTGTATTTGTTGATAGTTCGCTATAAATATCTTGAATCTTCGTCTTTTTTGTAGAAAATGTTGTATGTTTAGGGATAAATCGATGAACAAAAGGTCGGATTTTCGCTTGTACTTTTGCATCATTTTTATAACGAATTGGACCACATTGCATATAAATAATAGGATGGAGACCATCTTTCCGAATAGGTGTTGCAGTTAATCCATGTACATATCTTGCTCTCACATTTTTTAATACTTGTTCAAAACTAAAAGCTGAGATATGATGGCATTCGTCAACGATGATTTGTCCATATTGTGTCACAAGAGCATCAATTTGTCCTTTATGGTTTAAACTTTGAATCGTTGCTACATCAATTATTCCTGTTGATCTATTTTTACCTCCACCTATCTGTCCAATTGATTTTAACGGGATGTCAAAGAAAGTAGAAAGCTGTTCCATCCACTGCTGCATCAACTGCGTGCGATGTACAATGATTAAAGTATTAACTTTCCGAGCAGCTATAAGTGCAGCTGCTGTAACTGTTTTACCAAACCCAGTAGTGGCTGAGAGAATACCGTTATCATGTGTAAGTAACTCAGAAATAGCTTCTTGTTGTTGTGATGTCAATGTGCCATGGAAGGTGACCTCAATTGGATTTCCTTCATATCGTTGATTTGCAGTTCCCACATGAACAGAGTGTTCTTGTAAAAGTTTCTGTAAATCTTCGAAACAACCTCTTGGCAATACGAATTGAGTTGTTTCGTCTACTGTACAATTAATAATTCTTGGTATTCTATGTGTTGACATCCGATTTGCTTGAGCTTTATAAAACTCAGGATTATTAAAAGCTGCTAACCTTGCTATCTTGGTTAGTAAAAAGGAAGAGATCCCCTCTTTCGGAATATGAATTCCATTCTTTAAATCAACGGTCATTTGTTTAGGGAGTATTTGTCCCGATATGTTTTCTCTAATAATAGTGGAATCATCCTGTTTAATTACTTTCTGCACATCTATTTTCGACATTTTCCTAATTGACGAAAGGTATATCCATTGATCTGGATAAGGAGTAAATGTTTCATCTACAAAGATACTATTACTATTTACCCTAGCCTGTTGTTGTAACGGCAATGCAATTAAATTGCCAAATCCTCCTTTGGGCAAGGTATCTTGGTTAGGAAATAAACGGTCATAAGAGTCCATCCCAACTTCATATCGAGTTTCTAATGTCTTAGATAGAAGATTCATTCCAAGTTTTCGCGCAAGAGATGCAGTTATAGATTCTTGAAAGAAAATCCATACATGAGCGCCATTACCAGAGCGAGAACGTTCAATATTGCAAGGGATATGATACTCTTTACAGACTTGTACAAAAGCATAAACATCATCTTTCCAGTTTTGTTTATCAAAATCTATAGCTAAAAACCAACATGTATCATCGTCAAGAAGTGGGTAAAGACCTGCTGTATGTTTTCCACTTAGGTGATCATAAATGACTTGATCTGACAAGTTCATTAAAATTCGATGAGTACAATTGCTACATTTAATCTGAGGTTTTCTACATAACTTTGGATGCCATTCATTTACACAGGAGGGGCTATAGCCAGAGCGTCCACTTTTAGATTCCCACCGTTTCGCAAATACATCATTTCTACCTCTAAATAAGCTTCGAAATAAGTGAACCTTTTCTTCAGGGGAAGATTGATTTGTAATAACTTTATTTATGTCTATTTGATTTTCAGTTTTTTTTTGTTGAATTGTCATCTTTTGTACAAGTTGTTTTATATAAGTTGAATTTATCTTTTACAATCGAATGCACAATCGATCAATAACTTTTCTAGGTGAGTCATT
>NZ_JBXDLD010000047.1:0-11341 GCF_056820425.1 Priestia sp. KCTC 13724
TTCATTGGTAAGTGTTACCCTTATACTTCAACAGAGAGTAATCGTAATCCTTTAATTCAACTTATATAGTTTAACTTATTTGACCAATTTAGTGTAAAATGATACTTGGAAGTATAGGGGTATTTTAACAATTTTCTCCTGATCAGAAAAGGAGAAACAGAAGGATAAACGAATATTGAATAGTATTCTTGGCTATCTTGTAAAGAACAGAAAATGGAGGTGAAGCGGTTGGAGCGAATCATTTATCATATGGAAGTAGATGGGCACCTGCTTGAGTATTCAGTTGTTGGAACAGGAACTCCGATCTTACTATTTCACGGGGGGCACTCGAACTGCCGAGAAGAGTTAGGGTATGAACGTCTTGTAAAAAGCGGGTTTTCAATCATAACACCGTCAAGACCAGGATACGGAGCTACTTCAAAAGAACTTGGCGAAACATTCGAACTAGCTTCTCGTTGCTATGCGAAGATGTTAGATCAGTTAGACATTAAAAAAGTACATATCATTGCAGTCTCAGCGGGAGGTCCGAGCGGAATTAGCTTTGCGTCAATGTATCCAAACCGTACAAATAGCTTAATTCTACAAAGTGCCGTCACAAAAGAATGGCTGTCTAAAAAAAGTCTCAATTATAAGGTAGCGAAATTTGCATTTCATCCGCTTACTGAAAAGTGGACGTGGAAGCTCGTGGCTCGTCTGTCAAACCGCAACGTACAGTTTATGTTTAAGCAGTTTGTTCCATCTTTTAGTAAACTTCCGGCAGAAGAAGTCATGAAACAAATGAAAGATTCAGACCTGGAAGCATTTCAGCGTATGAATAATCGCTATCGTTCAGGAAAAGGGTTCTTGTTGGATTTAGAGCATACGTCCAAGCAATTTCATCATTTGCTGACAGCGATTCAAAGTCCAACCCTTATTCTTCACAGCCTTAACGATCAAGCCGTCTCACTTGAGCATGCACATCATGCAAAAAAATCAATTCCAACATCAATTCTTTGTCTCCTTGATAATTGGGGACACTTACTGTGGATTGGAAAAGACGCAGGAGATATTCATAATCAAGTTGAAGCGTTTATTAAAAAGCACGACCTTGTGAATGGGCACGTTACTTTATAATATGGGGGAGAAAATGCATGACCAAAACAATTGATTTACAAATAGTAGATAACGTAGATAACTATATACAAAATTTGTCACAGCTTTTAATGACTTGCGTGGACGGAGGGTCATCAATTGGCTTTTTGCCTCCTTTGTCTATGAACCAAGCAAACATGTACTGGAGTGGAGTCGATCAAAATGATACTGTCCTGCTTATCGCAGCTAGTGAAGGCAAAGTAGTGGGCACCGTTCAGCTATATTTAGAAAGAAAAGAAAACGGAAAGCACCGAGCTGAAGTTGGAAAGTTAATGACGCACCCTGGTTTTCGAAGAAAAGGAATTGGCCGCTTATTAATGGAGGAAGTTGAAGCCCAAGCGAAAAAGCATGGCATTTCACTGCTTGTATTAGATACAAGAGAAGGTGATCCATCAAACGAATTATACCAAGCAATGGGGTACACAAAAGCAGGGGTAATCCCCAACTATGCATTGTCAGCCAACGGCAATCTGGATGCCACCGTGTTTTATTATAAGCTAGTGTAATAGAAAAGAATGATGAGCATGATAAAAGGAAAGAAGCATAAGTCCGATACCTATGCTTCTTTTTGTTTGACTTTCTTCCATCTTGAATAAATTTCAAACAGAGAAAGAGAGAGAACGCCCCAGAAAATCCAGTTGCTAAAAGAGACACCAGAAGTAGACTCGCCGCCTAAAAGCGACAATATTGTCATCACTACAACAATGTAGACAGTAAGAATAATTTGTCCTATTAAGCCTTCAGCTACTTTTTCTTCCGAGCGGATTCTAATTATGATACTCAGTATAAACAATAACCCAATCACGCTAACGAATAAAACAAAAGCAGCTTGTGGTAGGATTTTTGTAAACATTGGGTTAGGAAAATAATCAAAAACTAAAATAATAGTTAGAATCAGCATAAATAGTAAATCTGGCCACTTTATATAGTTCACCAAAAAGCACCGCCACCTTTCTACTTTATTACACCATTTTAGTAATTATTTTCTATAAAAACCATTGAATAATGTTTACCTGTGTTCTCATCACGCATACACTCTCTTATGTTCACGCGTATAGGTAAGGCTATTAGCCACTTCCTGCTCATTGATTTGAAAATCAAGCGCTTTTGCCACTTTCGTAGACTCGCGAATAAACATCGTTTGACTAGCTTGGAGCGCATGCCAAATCTTTTCATTGGTCGATACGTCATAGGTGCTTTGAAGCTCAAGAAACTCATGCTTTTCGAGATAGTTTGGCAGATACTTATTGTTTTTTCCTAAACTAAACGTAAATCCACGCTCGGTGCCGATGCGCCAGGACATCATGCGAAGAAGTTCTGTTCGTGTGTGAAAAGTAAGATGGTCTACCGCATATAAAAATTCATTGCGGCAAAGGCCTTTGACAACGTACGTACAAACCCACCAAAATTCGTTGCAACAGTCTAGAAAGTTAGCTTCGGTTGGCATTTGAAGATGATACTGTTTATCGCTTAGAAGTTGTGGTGCCCTAAATAAATCATCTTTATCTAGCAATATGGTTGAAATACCTTCATCACCACGGTTCCAGTCTTCTTTAAGTGAAAGCGGACAAAGAGTTAAATCAATTCGCGTATAGTCTTGAAACAGCATGAGATAGCTGAACTTTCCTCCTAATGAAGGCGGAAATAACGTTGTTTGTTCCGGCATTTGGGTCAAAAAACGTTCTCCGAAATAGTCAACCCATGTCGGGTCACTTAAGAAGCTTTCCATCTCAGATACAATAAAAACAATATCGTAATCTTGAAAATGGTCACGAGGTGCCTTGGGATTGACACGTGAACCACACATCCCAACTGCGCGTACGCGGCCATCGTTTTTCGCATAGCTCAAAATAAGATTCATTACTTCTTCTTTACTGCGCACGTTCATTCTCCTTTCTTAAAAACGTTTATTTCCCATCCGCTTTTTTGATAAAATGGAATTATTAGGGTTTGGTTTTATTATTTCATAGTGTAAAAGGGAGTGCAAAGATGAAGGTGCGATCTCTACAAGACCATGATGTTAAAGAGCTAATTCCGCTTATGGAACAGCTTGGTTATCCAACGAATTTTGAAGATCTGCAAGTGAGGCTATCCGCTATTCAAGCTTCGTCAGATTATCATACGCTCATCGCAGAGATAGATGGTGAAGTAGCGGGAATGGCTGGCTTATGTAAAAGCTATTTTTATGAATACGATGGCTCTTATACTCGTATTGTTGCATTTGTTGTTCATGAGAAATTTAGAAGAAAAGCCGTCGGGAAAATGTTGATCAAAGAAGCAGAAAGGTGGGCGAAGAGTCAAGGCTGCATGGCAATTGGATTAAATAGCGGCAACCGAGATGAGCGGCTGGCTGCGCATCTTTTTTATCAAAAAATGGGCTACCAGCCGAAAAGCACTGGGTTTATAAAAGAGATACGTTAAAACTTAAAGGAGCTACTGTTGCAGCGTGCTTTCAACTCTGAAAGAAAAAGATCAGGCTTAGCCGGTGAGATTTTTACGCTTCCTAAAAGAGAAGATGTATAAAAGATTTCAATAGCATCCTTTGAAGCGAGAACTTTATATCCCGTAAAAACATTACGAGTTGGGGCTACTTTTGTGATTTCTTCATATGGAATACGAATCTTCAATACGCCCCCTTTAACAATAAGATAATCAGAGTGAAGTTCATACGTCGCAAAAAAACTAGACCATACCATGACGCCTCCACAAGCTAAAAATAATGCAATAGAAATAATAATATCAAGCAGAGTTGTTTCACTGTCTAAAAAAAGAGGAAGAAAAAATACTACGCCAAGGGTTGCTAAAGAAGTGGTTATTACCATACCAAAAAAGCGGTCGATATGAGATCGGAATTTCAAGAAAGCACCTCCGTTCATTTTTTGAAAACGAGTTAGTACTAGTTTATACGCTTAATGTAAGGAATTGGTTTCGCTTTTTACTAATGCGAAGTGAAAAAATAGATTTAGTATATTAGCTAAGAAAGGAAGAAACACATGAACATACCTACATTGGATACGAAGCGGCTCATTCTCCGTGAGTCAAAAGAAAGTGATGCCGTTCATATGCTAAGGTATTTATCTGACCCTGTAGTAATGAAGCATATGGGGTTAGAGCCTTTTCAAACGATTGATGATGTGAAAAGCGAGCTCAGCTGGTACAGAAATATAGTAAATGAAGGTACCGGGATGAGATGGGGCATTACATTAAAAGAAGAAGGCGTCATAATTGGAAGCTGTGGTTTTTTAGATTATGAATCTAGTCATGAAAGAGCGTCAGTTGGATACGAGCTTCATCAGGAATACTGGAGGCAAGGCATTGCAGCTGAAGCTATGAAAGCAGTCATCGAGTATGGATTTTTAAACTGGAAGCTACATCGCATCCAAGCCCTAATTGAACCAGAAAACATATCATCGCAGAAGCTTGTTGAAAAGCTTGGATTTCATCAAGAAGGATTGCTGAGAGAATATGAGCGCACGTGCGGGAAATTTGATGATTTGTATATGTACAGCTTACTAAAAAGGGAATGGAAAGAAAGAAGAGCCGACTAATGAGCGGCTTTTTTATTTATGATTCTTTATACCTATTATTTTGGCGGATTTAAGGGAACGTTGTCTTACTGTGGAAAAAAGAGAAAAATTTCCTATTTCTCTAATCAAAAGCAACTTTTAAACTATAAATATTGGAAAAAGTGGTAAAGAGGTGAACCTCATGGGATTTGAACAAATGCTTCAAAGTTTTTCAAGCACAATCTCAGGAAACGTTGCGGATGCTGAAGAGAAAATTCAGCGTTTAAAAACCGCAAAAACAGAGATTGAAAACGAAAAGAAACGGTCATTAGTAGAAATAAAAGAAGTAAAGGAACCAGACTTAGGAGATCATTGGAAAGGTGATATATCCACAAACTTTGATGACAACAGAAAGCAAGCATACAACGAAATCAACGATATTATCACGAACGATTATGACGACTATATAAATGCGATTAAACATAAAATCACGTGGTACGAGGCTCAAAAAGGCTTTTATAGCGGTGTTAGCTACCTTGTAAACGAAGCGGAATCTCTTTTAAATAAAGGGGAAGATGCAGTCGCAGATTTAGAGAATAAAATTAGTGAGATTAGGAGAAAGCTATAATGACATCAATCAAGCTCAACTATGAAGACGTCATGCAAAAGCTTGAAGACGTCGAAACAGCCATTCAAAAATTATCGCTCCCAGGAAACTCCGATGTCGGGGATAACAACCTTTCAACCACAAACGAGTGGAAGTCACAGGAAGAAGAGCTGGGAAAGCTTTTAAAAACGTACATCACAGCCTTAGAAAAAAGCGTACAGGACACGAAAGCTAACGTGAAATTATTAAAAGAACAAGACGAAGCCATTGTGCGTTCATAATGAAAAAGGGTGAATCAAATGGGGAAAATATACGATGCAAAGGGCATTTCAACCTTTTCCAAAGAACGAGAAAAAGCGTATAAAAATCTTGAAGACCAGCTGCAGACCCTGCACAAAGCGCTAGCTGCCGTGTCTAAGCTGGATGATAGCCTTCAAGGAAAAGGTGCCGACAACATTAAGAAGTTCTATGAATACCAAGTTGATAACGCAAAGTGTTGGATTGATTTAGTCCAAATGACCAAGTCATATTTCTCAGCGCTGTACGTAAAAGCAGAAGACGCGAACCTAGCAGGAAACACGGTAGTTGACCTATCGTTTTTAGAGCATGATCTTAAACAGTCCGTAAGCCAAGCGAAAGAACTCGTTACTCAGCAGCGAGAAGATCTTCAAACGATTTTGCATAAAGTGGACGACTTAGTCTCACTGTCTGCGTTTTCTGCCGAAGATTTTAACGATTCAATCGATAAAGCAGAAAAAAAGCGGGATGAAACGGTTGAAGCAGTTGAAAAATTGGATGCAGAGTGGTTAGAAGGTTATAGGCAAATGGAATCAAATTATTTGCTGACACAAGCTGCAACCAACAGCTTACACGGAGCTACGACGCAAGGCGGGCAGGCGTATCCAGTTTTATTTGATCAAAAAGCGTATCATGCAAGCGAGTTGTATAAAGTTCAAAAAGAAGCAAGCGAGTACGCAACGAACTACGTGACGTATCATGAAGAAATGAAAAATGTTCACGAGCTGAAAAAAGAAGCGGAGCGCCAAGCGGTTGAAGAAGCTAATAAAAAGTGGTATGAAAAAACGTGGGATACGGTTTCAACCTTTACAGGAGAGGTAACAGGATATTATGATTATAAACGAGCAGCCGAAGGCGTAGATCCCGTTACGGGACGTGAGCTTTCAACATCGGAACGCGTAGCGGCAGGTGCAATGGCAGCGGCTGGATTCATTCCCGTTGTCGGCTGGGCAGGTCGCGCAGCTAAAGGCGGAAAAGCCATCTATGTTACCGCCAAAGGTGTCAACGCTGCTGATCATGCGCTTGATGCGTACAAAACGTCCAAATCGTTTAAAGCGCTCGAACAAGCAGAAAAAGGTCTCTACGGCCTAGTCGCCGCAAACGGCATGTACGAATTCACAACGGGAAAAGACATGTTCGGCAATGCGATCTCCGAAGAACAGCGCCAAAACAGCCTGTTCCAATCGCTCGGCATTGCAGGCGCAGGTGCCCTATCGACGCGCTACGCAGCCAATATGGGTCAAGCCGTGGTGACAAAAGGAACCGAAAAGCTCACGCAAATGCGCAATACGCTTCGCACAAGCACCGTTGCCAACGTCACCAAACAAGCGTACCAAAGCGTCAAAACTGCACCGGCATCGTGGACACAGTCATTACATAAAACGTATACGAGTATTTTAGACAGCACCATGCCAAGGCTCATGCCTGAACTAGCGCCAGCCGGTCCAGCGCTTGCCCAGCAGACGGTAAGGGAAACCTTGCAGAACGTGAAGCAGCAAGCGATGCAGATGATCACACCCATCTACAACCCAAAAGTCAAGCGGTACCAAGACCCAGAGACAGGGAGATTTGTGGCGAATCCGAATGTGGAGCGTGTGGAGAAACCTGTTGGAGTGGAGAAGAAGGGTAAAGAGGTTGAGCCGTTTCGGAATGTTGAGAGTGTTCAGGATGTTTCTAAGGGTACGGGTAATAAAACAGATAAGATTCCAGATGGTGTTATTAGAGACGGAAGTCATATGAGTACAGATGGTGCTTTGAAACCGAATGTTAAGTATAAAACAGGAGAATATGAGTATTTATATGAGACTGACAATATGGGGAGACTTAAAGAGTTTAATGCAGATGATTTAAAATTAACAGAAAGAGATAGTAGATTACCACATAAATTAAACACGCCTGGAAAAGAAACGGGTGACCATGCTGGACATTTAGCTGGTGATAGGTTTGGGGGCTCTCCAGATTTAGATAATCTTGTATCTCAATCAAGTAATGTGAATTTGAGTAAATACAAGAAGTTAGAAAATCAATGGGCTACAGCCATAAAAGAAGGGAAGAAGGTTTCCGTTAATGTTAAAGTCAATTATGACGGAACTGGATTAAGGCCGACAAGCTTTGAAATAAAATATAATATAGATGGTTTTATTAAGAAAGTAAAATTAAAAAATTAGGGGTGATAGACTTGAGTAAAGTATTTGAAGATTATTTTTCTGAATTACAAGCAGATATGGTAGCAATTTGTTTAGAATACGTTGAAAATAAAGCAGAGGATATTTACATTTACTGTTCCTATGAGCCAGAAATGTATGTTTTTGACGTGTTTTTTAAAATAAATAGTCAATTTGTTTTTAAGCATAACTTAAATGATGCAGTAAATAGCACAAGCACAAAAGGTAAGAAAGCATTGATTTATGATACCTCTGAACAAAGGCAAGAAGCTGTTTTAGATATTGGACTTGAAAATTTAGAAAAAATTCATGAAAAATGTAAAGAATATGGAAAAGAAATGCCTACAGAGATAAAGTTACATTATAATGTGAAGCAGAATAGTTTAAAAGGAAAATATAGATATGATTTAGTTTATTCAAATGACGAAGAGCTTTTACCAGATGATATTTTCAATTTTTGGTTCGAAGAGGTAAAAAGTGGAAATTACTGAAGTGGAAATGTCTTAATTAGTATAAGAGTTCAGAAGTATTCAGGATTATGTTTTAGAATTAACTACAAGCACTTGTTTGTCTTATTAGGCAACAGGTGCTTTTGTTTTTGTTTTAGAAATTGTTAACTTTGGGCAACATTGGACTATGCTTTGTGAAATTCATAGCTCATGAAGATAGTACCATCAAGGAGTATCGTTTTAATACTTTACGGGAAATGAATAGGAAAGAGAAATAGGCGAGATGACATTTTACATGGCAGGAATAGTTATGATATGGAATGGTTGACAAACTAACGAGATTGACAAAGCTCGTGGCGATAAAAGGTAGGTTACGTAAGAAGGTTACTAGTTTAGCAACAGGGCAGACAAAAATTGGGTTGTATTTTTACAAGAGACGGTCGTATAATACTCGCTATTCGCTAAAAAGCGTTACGAAAATTAAAATTTATGTAACGGGAGGGTGAAAAGTTGAACGTTGTTGGGTATATACGAGTCTCCACTCAAGGGCAAGCAAGAGATGGATATAGCTTGAAATATCAAGAAGAAGAAATTAGAGCATACTGTGAAGAACAGGATTTTAACTTGATACATATTTTTAGAGACGAAGGAATTAGTGGCGCAAAACTAAATGAAGAAGCATTCGAAATAGACAGGGTGGGCTTACAGGAGATGTTGGCTCACCTTTCTTCTGTCCAAATTGATAATGTGGTGGTGCTCAATACAAGTCGATTATGGCGGTCAGATATTGTCAAGGTACTGATTCAACGAGAATTAAAGAAATACGGCTGTGATATTAAAAGCATTGAACAGCCATTTTACAGCATTCACAAAAAAGACCCAAACGATTTTTTGGTCAATGGCTTAATGGAGTTATTAGACCAATATCAACGGCTTGAAATAGCGCTGAAGCTAACGAAAGGAAGAAATAAAAAGGCAAAAGAAGGTGGATATGCAGGGGGAAGGGTAACATTTGGCTATATGAAACAAAAAGGTGAAAAGGAACTAAAGATACATAACAATCATGCAGAAGTAGTGAAACGGTTGTTTGAGCTTAAACAGATACATAGAAAATGGTCACTGTCTAGGTTGGCAGAAGCATTAAATGATGAAGGTTATCGAACAACTCAAGGTAAAGCATTTACGAAAGTACAAGTGAAACGTATTTTAGACCGAGAAAGTTTTTATCAAGGGATCTATACATACGGACAAATACAAGCAAATGGCAAACATGAAGCAATAATTTAATAGGTTACTTAAAAAAGGGATTCATTTTCTAATAAGTTCTTATGAAGCGATGAAAATGGATAGGCTTTCGTACCAATGCGCACCAATTGGTGAACGCTCGAACTAAGGTTGCCGGCATTTTCATTCAATCATTGACAACTGAATAGGAGGATGAGCCATGCATGAAAAGCAGAAACATATTTATGTGGGTGTAGACTTACATAAACAGCACCATGTGGCAGTGATTATTAATTGTTGGCAGGAAAAACTAGATGAAATAAAGTTTGAAAATAAACCCTCTGCTTTCTCCACGTTTTTACTGGATATTGATGCACTGACAGAAGAAGGCTTGACACCTATATTCGGTTTAGAAGATGTGGGTGGTTACGGTCGAGCATTGGCACAATTTCTAACGGACCATGGACAAGTTGTAAAAGAGGTTAACCCAGCTCTTTCTTATGCTGAACGAAAAAGCTATGTTACCGTACAAAAAAGTGATAGCTGGGATGCGGAATGTGTCGCTAGAATATTGGTAAGACAACTTAGCCAATTGCCTAACGCTAAACCACATGATTTATTTTGGTCGATACAACAATTGGTTACTAGAAGAAATGCATTGGTGAAAGCTCAAGGTGCTTTAAAAAACCAACTGCATATTCAATTGAGCCATCATTATCCAAGCTATAAGAAGTTTTTCTCCGAGTCTTGTTTAGAAGGTGTGAGTATAAAACAATTGACCACCTTCTTATTAGAAGTGAGCCATAATACTTGTTCGGTGAAAAAAGCGAATGAAATATTGAAGCTAGTAATAGAAGATGGGAACACAACAAAAGAACATCAGGAAACGCGAGACTTTCTAGTAAGAAGCATCGTTCGAGACATTTCGTTTAAAAAGAAGGAAATGAACTATGTGGAAGGCGAACTAAAACAGTTAATGAGTTTACTAGACTTTCAACTAGACTCCATGCCAGGCATTGACCTTGTGACAGCTTCCGCTTTAATTGCGGAGATTGGTGACGTTAGACGTTTTCCAAATGCCAACAAATTGGCACGATTTGCGGGGATTGCGCCTGTTTACTTTGGGTCTGGTGGGAAAGGCAAGGAACAAAAAAGCAAACAGGGAAATCGGGCGCTTCACGCTTTATTTTACAATCTAGCTGTACAACAAGTGCAAGTAGCTAAAGGAAGTAAGTTACCAAGGAACCCAGTGTTTTATGCTTACTACCAACGCAAACTTAAAGAAGGTAAAACAAAGGGGCAAGCATTGGTATGTATAATGAGAAGGCTTGTGAACATTGTTTATGGCATGATGAAGCACCAAACTGCTTACGAATTGCCAATAATAGAAGAGAAAGAAGTAGTTTAATTGGGTGGTAAAATGGCTGATTTTTTTTATTTTTAGCTTTTAAGATTACAACATAGGGTACGGGTAATAAGATAGATTCTGATACAATAAAAAAATATATTAGAGATATAGAAGGACGAACCGGCAGAGAGTTATCTAAAAACCAAATAGAGAAGTTAAAGGAAGCCTTAAGAAATAAAGAATATAAAAAAATGTCACCAATAGATACAGCTAAGCATAGGGCAGAATTTGATAAAGTAAAAAATAAAGTAATTAAAGAGTGGGAAGAAAATACTGGGCAAAAGTGGCCTGTGTATAATGAAAATGTTATTTCGGAAAGAACAGGTAAAATAATTAGGAAACAAGGAGATAAGTATGATGCTCATCATATAATTGAAAATACTTTTGGCGGAGAACATGAATGGTGGAATATGCATCCTGCAAAATTCCCAAATGAGCATCAAGCTGGTATTCATGGAGCTGGTTCACCAGCAAATACACTATTTAAAGGAGCATTCCTGTTAGAAGGATTTTCGGGGACTTGAACAAAAAAGAGCCCTCTTGGTATGATACGG
>NZ_JBXDLD010000048.1:0-1867 GCF_056820425.1 Priestia sp. KCTC 13724
GTTCAAATGATGTTTTTCGTGTAAACTTATCCATGTTTATTGTCCTTTATTTTGGATTTGGATGGTTTATTACCGCCCAACCATTATAAAGGCTTTTTTATGCAAAGATAAAATTGCTGAAAATTTAGATTTTTATAAAGCGTTGAATTATTTTAATGCGACACTAGTGATTTAGTATACAAAAATAGGAAGAAAATTTAAAATAATAAGATAAAAATGAAAATGATATGGTAGTATATGTATATAGTTAGTGGTTCTACTATCTAGACAAAAGGTGGAGGACAACATGATTCAAGGAATAAATCACTGCTGCTTTTCAGTATCTAATTTAGCTCAGTCAATCGGTTTTTATAAGCAGGTTCTAGGTGCTAATCTTCTTGTTACTGGCACAGCCACAGCTTATTTGGATTTAAATGGTTTATGGATAGCGTTAAATGAAGAGAAACATATTCAAAGAAATGAAATTCACGATTCCTATACCCATTTTGCGTTTTCAATTAAAGCTGGAGATTTAAAATGTTTTGAGGCAAAACTAGCGGCTTATCATGTACCAATTTTAAAAGGAAGAACAAGGGATGAGCGTGATAGAGAGTCAATTTATTTCACGGACCCAGACGGGCATAAGTTTGAAGTACGTACGGGCACGTTAGAAGACAGACTTCGCTATTATAAAGAAACAGAACCTCATATGGTATTCGTTGAAGAAGGGAAAGGGAAATGAAAAAGTGGCTTATGTTGAGCGGAATCTTTTTTCTAATGGTAGGAGTTGTTATAGGGTTCATATATATAAGAAAGGGTGAATCTCTTCAAATAGGAACCATTACAACTTTTCCTCACAATAAAAAAACAGTGGCAATCGAGTTAGATAATGAAAGCTCTATTAGCTCAGTTTATCTCATAGCTATACAAGTAAATAATCAAGCACATCCAAGTGGGCTAGAACTTGAGCAAATAAAAGCGAACGAAGTGATCAACTTATCAGATCAGATTGATCAACAGCTAACGCTACAAGAGGTGCATAAGAAGATAGAGCCTTCCAGTAAAAGATATATGTTAAAAATTACTTATAGCAAACCAATTGAACGAGTAGCTCTTACCTATAAGTATGTGGGAAAAACGCAAACACAAGTAATAATTTTGGATTAAAAAGTGGGAGTGTGCCAAATGATTATTAAAAACCTTGAAGTAAAGCATGAAACTATTCCGTTAAAAGTACCATTTAAAACAGCGCTCCGAACAGCCACAGAAATTGAAAGCGTTGAAGTGATTATTACGTTAGAAAATGGAATAACGGGTAGAGGAGCGGCTGCCCCAACGTATGTGATTACAGGTGATTCGTTAGAGAGCATTTTAGCAGCTCTTAAAGGGCCTATTAAAGCTGCGATAATTGGAAGAGATGTTAAAGAATTTCAACTGTTACTTCAAAGCGTACAGTCTTGCTGTGTAGGAAATACTAGTGCTAAAGCTGCTGCTGATATTGCTCTTCATGACGCATATAGTAGATTAATAGAAGTTCCGCTTCATACTTACTTAGGGGGTAAAAAAACACTTTCCACCTGTATGACCATTGGTGTAGACACTCCAGAGAAGATGACGAAAGCTGCTAAATCAGCTGTAGCTGACGGCTTTCAAGTACTTAAAATAAAGGTTGGGGCGAATCCAGAGTTAGATATTGAACGCATACAGAAAATTCACGAAGCTATTCCTTCATACATAAAGCTTCGTTTAGATGCAAATCAAGGTTGGCGTGCGAAACAAGCAGTGCAGATTATTCATGAGATGGAAAGTAGAAACTTTAACCTGAATTATTCATACCCAAATACAAAATCCCACAGGAAAGGCGATTTATCGGCTTTCCTGTGGGATT
>NZ_JBXDLD010000049.1:0-4352 GCF_056820425.1 Priestia sp. KCTC 13724
CGTATCATACCAAGAGGGCTCTTTTTTGTTCAAGTCCCCGAAAATCCTTCTAACAGGAATGCTCCTTTTATTTTTAAAAAAAAATGTAAGCGTTTACTTAATGAAATATATTTGCAAGATTTGTGCCAACTTCTAAAAATCAGACAATAATAAACAAAGTTTGGATATTTGAATAGAAATATAGAGAAGTATAATTTTCATTTCCGAAAAACCGGAATATGAGAGATGTTTACTTCCGCAAATCCGGAAAAAATCCGTTTTTCCGGAATGAAAACAATTGTACAAGGAGAATTTGGTATAATAGATAGTAGAAGCGTGTACATAGGAGGAGCGATGGTGGCTAATAAAAATCGAATTCCTGATAAATGGTTTGAAGAGATTTTAAATGTAGCAACAGAATGGATCGTTGTAGTAAATGTTCAGGGTGAAATCCTTTATATAAATAAAGCTTACTGTGAGTTTTTACATACGACTGTTGAACAAGCAATTGGACGCTCTGTTCAAGAAGTGATTGAAAACTCAAGAATGCATATTGTGACTCAAACAGGCCAAGCAGAAGTAGCTAGCATTCATTTTATTAAAGGGAATGAGATGATTGCAAATAGATATCCTTTATATGTAGACAATGAATTAGTTGGAGCTGTGGGAACGGTAATGTTTCGGAATGCTAAAGATTGGCTAGCTTATTCTGAAAAAATACAGCCTCTATTAGAAGAATTAAATTATTATAAGAAAAAACTTGAGCACGAATCGGAAAGGAAATATAGTTTTCAAGATCTTATTGGAGACAATGAAAGGTTTCTCTTGGCTAAACAGTTAGCTGAAAGAGTGGCCAACAGTAAATCTGCTGTTTTGTTATTAGGAGAATCTGGGACTGGGAAAGAATTATTTGCTCACGCAATTCACCAAGCGAGTTCGCGGTGCTTCTTTCCGCTTGTTCGAGTCAACTGTGCATCTATTCCTCAGCAACTTTTAGAGTCTGAACTGTTTGGGTATGAAGAAGGTGCGTTTACAGGTGCTCGTAGAGGAGGGAAAAAAGGGAAATTTGAGCTAGCTCATAGAGGTACAATCTTTTTAGATGAAGTAGGTGATATGCCTCTTCAAATGCAAAGCAAGCTGCTGCGTGTGGTACAAGAGAAAGAGCTAGAACGAGTTGGGGGTCAAAAAACCATCGATATTGATGTGCGAATTATTGCCGCTACCCATCGAAATTTAGAAGAAATGGTGGAAAAGGGTGAGTTTCGAAAAGATTTATATTATCGCTTGAATGTTATTAAAGTTGATATCCCACCTCTTCGTGAGCGAAAAGAAGATTTACCTGAAATTGCTTATGTGCTGTTAAAAAAACTAGAGCGGCACTTTCATCGCCCTGATCTCAAATTATCAAACGAGGTGTTACAGCAGTTACAAAAGCATTCGTGGCCTGGCAATATACGTGAATTAGAAAATGTATTGGAGAGAGCTGTTAATATTTTAGATGGTCAAACTATTCTCTTATCTCATTTACCTTTATATCTTCAAGACCTTGAAGGAGGCAATCAAGATATAAAAAAAGAAAGCAAAGGCTTAGTGATGACAGAAAAGGATGAGGTCCCATCATTAAAGGACGTGGTGGCACAAGCCGAAAAAGAAGCAATCGTAAAAGCTTTAAAAAGTACGAATGGAAACAAACAGCAAGCAGCTAAGCTCTTAGAAATTGGTAAAACAAGCTTTTATGATAAATGTAAGCGATATGGAATTGATTAAAAGCATGATGCGCATAAATCATGCTTGTTTTGTTTAAAGCAAAAAAGTACTTTTATTTCGTTAGTTATTTACCATTGAGAGAAAGTGGTTTTACACATAAAAAATTTGCGGTATTTGTATCCAAATCAATCAATTCAATCACCTATTATTCAATGGCACGAAAATGAAAGTGCAGAAAATGCCTCACTCTATTTAATTAACACATTATTTGCAGTTCCGCATGTTAGTATTAACTTAAAGCACTTAATCTATGAACACTCTCAGCTATTATCTTATTGGATTACATTTTGGAAGAACCATAGCAACCTTCTAAATGTTAACTTATTTATATATTTTGTTGACATTTATCTATGGTAAATGTTAACTTTTATTTTATATAGATTAACATATTTAGAGGGAGGGGATTGCCATGAAAGCAGCCTATATAAAGGATTGGGGAAAACTAGCTAATCAGGTTATTGAAGAAGGATACGCCCTAACAAAAGAAGAAGCTCACCAAATACTAACTGTTCCAGATGAACAAATTTTAAACATTATGAATGCCGCTTATCAAATTAGGCACCATTACTATGGACGGAAAGTAAAGTTAAATATGATTATTAATACAAAGTCAGGACTGTGTCCGGAAGACTGTGGTTACTGTTCACAGTCTATTATTTCAGAGGCACCAATTGATAAATATGCTTGGTTAACACAAGAAAAAATCGTTGAAGGTGCATTTGAAGCAAAGCGCCGTAAAGCGGGTACATACTGTATTGTTGCATCAGGACGTCGTCCGACGGATAGAGAAGTAGAGCACGTTATTAGTGCTGTAAAACAGATTCGTGAAGAAACAGATTTGAAGATTTGCGCCTGTTTAGGGTTTTTAAATGATGATCAAGCCTCTAGGCTAGTAGATGCAGGCGTACATCGCTACAACCATAACTTGAACACACACGCTGATCATTATGATGAAATTTGTTCTACACATAGTTATGACGATCGAGTTGATACCGTGCAAAAGTCAAAACAAGCCGGATTATCTCCTTGCTCAGGTGCTATTTTTGGAATGGGTGAGACGGAGGAGCAGCGAGTAGATATAGCTTTTGAGATAAATAGGTTAGATGCAGACTCTATTCCGTGTAATTTCCTAGTTTCAGTGCCAGGCACACCGTTAGAGAATCAAAAATCCCTTACTCCGATGCAGTGTTTAAAAATTTTAGCGATGATGAGATTTGTAAATCCGACAAAGGAAATTCGTATTTCCGGTGGCCGAGAAATTAATCTTCGCTCGTTACAACCACTAGGGCTATTTGCGGCTAACTCGATTTTTGTTGGAGATTATTTAACAACAGAAGGACAAGAGCCAACGTCAGATTGGCAGCTGATTGAAGACTTAGGGTTTGAGATTGAAGAGTGTGCACTATAAAAAGTAGAGGCTGGGACATAAGTAATTCAGCTAATGATAAACCTGAACGATTGAGAGTTTCTCACTTTTAATCGTTCAGGTTTTTTGGTTGATTGTGAAAACAATGTTGGAAACAGGGTGGAATGGAGCGTAGGACACTCGACTCCTGCGGGAAAGAGAGGGAAAACTGAGATCCCGCAGCGCAGCGAGGAAGCTCAGGTTCCTCCCCGCGGAAAGCGAGTGGCCGTAGCGCAATGGAACGAACGTGTTCAGACAAACCAAAAAGATTGGAACAGCTAGTGTTCGTCTCTTAGAAGCAATCATTTTGTTATGTCCCAAACTCTCTTTTTTTGTTTACAAAACATTTATTCCACCTTTACAAAACTATACACTTTCTTCACAGTGGCTTTATATAGACAAGCTAACATAATAACTGTGAAAGACAAGTGAATAGATAACCGGTTATGAATAAGAGAAGCCATGAAAAAACAATAGAATGAAAGATCTATCCGTTTTTTTATGGCTTTTTTATTTACTTTATCTGAGGTGATTGTACGCATGGATAGAATAAATGAATTCGAATTTTATTTAAATAGAAATCGAATGATTGCATCCGTTAAAACGCCGAAAAGTCTAGAACTCTTTTTAGAATCAGAAGTGAAAGCGGCTTTTCTTCTTACAGGTAACATTAGCGTCATTAAAAGGTATGTAGAGCTATTAAAGGAACATGACCGCTTTGTGTTTTTACATTTGGAGAAGATAAAGGGAATTAGTTATGACAAAGAGGGTCTCAAATTTATTGCAAAGTTCGTAAAGTCTACCGGAATTGTGACAACAAAGAGTTCTCTAATCCAGCTTGCGAAAAAAGAAGGTTTGATTGCTATTCAGCGTTTGTTTTTAGTGGATACCGACGCGGTAGCAAACGGGCTGAAAGTGGTTGAAGAAATCCAGCCAGATGCTCTTGAAATTATGCCAGCTTTAATACCCGAAATGATTGAAAAGTTAAAAGTAAAAACCTCGTGTCCACTCATTACAGGAGGGCTCATTCAAAATCAACGACATATCGATCAAGCATTACAAAGTGGAGCAGTAGCAGTATCGACAGGTAGAAATTGGTTATGGAAGACACAAAATAGTCATGAATAATTGTCTATATAAGTTGAATTTATCTTTTACAATCGAATGCACAATCGATCAATAACTTTTCTAGGTGAGTCAT
>NZ_JBXDLD010000050.1:0-9094 GCF_056820425.1 Priestia sp. KCTC 13724
CAAAAGAATAGAAAAGTAATTAATTTTCGACTAAATCATGACTCATACCGAAGGTATGAATAATTCAGGTATAAATATTCTCTTTTCATAGAAAAGCGATAACATATATGTTAGCCATCTAGTTAAAAGGCAGGGGCTAAAGCATCAAATTTCCTGTTTTTAGATAAAAAAAAGGAGAGAGAATAAAAAATCGCTCTCCTTTTTTGGATTAGCCTAATATTATGGCATTTATTACAAAAAAACTATGAATTTATGCGGGTGTTAATGATATTATGAAGTAGTTGAAATTTAACCTAGGGGATGAAGTAACTGGATGAAACTATCTCAGTTAGAAAAGGAGATTCGTGCTTTACAAGATATTATGTACCGCTTGGCAAAGGAAACGAATGAGTACTCTTATGGCACGATTCTAAAAGTTAGCCAGGAGTTAGATAAAAAAATTTTTTTGTATCAAAAATTGAAGAATTCATGTGATTAAATGAATAGTTTTCTTTCTCTGTAAGCAAAATGAGTATGCGCGGCTCAACTAAAATTGCTTAAATACGTTAGAAAAAGGTCTTTATTTGTTTGATAATTGAAAAGAGTAGCATAAATACTGAAGGTTACGTCAAAAAGGCTCTGTTTTATAACAGAGCCTTTTTGACGTAACCGCTTACTATTTCATAACATCTACACAGTTATCGCATTTATTTCCATAGCATTCATGCTGCTCTTCAATCTCTTGACCGCATTCTAAGCACTTTTTAGTTGGTAATTTTTTGAAAAAATCAGACATTTTTTCTAACATCTCCATCGCCTCCGTTTGTTTGTTATTAACATTGTATTATAACAGTTTTATTTTGGCAACTGTGTTTTAGAACAAAAATAGCCCTTTTTTATAAAAAAATGTAATTTGTTATATAACAGTTAGTTATCTGTCAATTCTTGTTCCATCCTTTTTTGTTTAGATTTTAAATGGACCTGGGGTATACTAGGGCTAAAGGCATTCAGAAAGGGAGGACAACTTGGATGAAAGTAACAGTTGTTGGTTTTTGGGGTGGATACCCTGGCGTGTCAGAAGCAACCTCTAGTTATTTATTTGAACATGATGGCTATAAGTTGTTAGTGGATTGTGGAAGTGGAGCACTTGGACAGTTGCAAAAGTACGTAGCTCCACAAGAACTTGACGCAGTTATTTTATCTCACTATCATCATGATCATGTTGCTGATATTGGCGTACTTCAATATGCTCGATTAATTCAATCTTACTTAGGAAATGATGTGAAAGAATTACCTATTTATGGACATACATACGATCAAGCAGCGTTTGAAAAGCTGACACATTCTGGCATTACAAAAGGGGTTTCTTATAACCCTAATCAATCGCTAGAAGTTGGACCATTTACCATTACATTTTTACAAACAAAGCATCCTGTGACATGCTATGCGATGCGAATTTCTGCTGGAGATAAAGCTGTCGTGTATACAGCAGATTCTAGCTACATTGATGCGTTCGTGCCTTTTTCACAGCAAGCTGATTTAGTAATCTGTGAATGCAACTTCTATGCTCACCAGAATGGAAGCGGGGCAGGGCATATGACGAGTACCGAAGCAGGGAAGTTAGCACACGGTGCTAACGCGAAAGAACTAATGCTAACGCATCTGCCACACTACGGAGAAGTAGAACAATTAGTAGTAGAAGCAAAAAACGAGTTTACAGGGAACGTTTTTTTAGCAAGTTCAGGATTACAATGGAATAAGTAGGAGGATAAAAGAAAAATGTTATACATTAACAACGGAGATATACATGACCCAAGAATTAATCTAGCAATCGAGGAGTATGCGCTTAAGCATTTAGATATTAACGAAACGTATTTATTATTTTACGTGAATGAACCGTCTATCATTATTGGTAAAAATCAAAATACAATTGAAGAAATCAATACGAAATACGTAGAAGATCAAGGAATTCATGTTGTTCGCCGTTTATCAGGTGGAGGTGCTGTGTACCATGATTTGGGTAACCTCAACTTTAGCTTTATTACGAAAGATGATGGGGAAAGTTTTCATAATTTCAAGAAATTCACGGAGCCTGTTATTGAAGCATTAGCAAAACTGGGAGTAAACGCAGAATTAAGTGGCCGTAATGATATTTTAGCCGAAGGACGTAAAATTTCTGGGAATGCACAGTTTTCAACAAAAGGTCGTATGTTTAGTCATGGAACGCTTTTATTTGATTCTGAAATTGAAAATGTTGTATCTGCGTTGAAAGTAAAAAAAGATAAAATTGAATCCAAAGGTATTAAGTCTATTAGAAGTCGCGTAGCAAATATCAGTGAGTTTTTAACGGATAAAATTACCGTAAATGAATTTAAACAGCTTATCTTACGCTACATTTTTGATGGAGAAGAAAATATTAAAGAATATAAGCTGACTGAAAAAGATTGGGAAAAAATCAACGAAATTTCGAACGAGCGTTATCAAACGTGGGAATGGAATTATGGGAAATCACCAAAATTTAACGTGCAGCATGCTCACCGTTTTCCAGTTGGACAAATTGATGTGCGCTTAGAAGTAAGCAAAGGTACCATTACACAATGTAAAATTTATGGAGACTTCTTTGGAGTAGGAGATGTTAGTGAAGTCGAAGAAAAGTTAACGAACATCCGATACGAAAGGTCGAGTATTGCAGCAGCATTAGAAAATGTTGATGTGAAGCACTATTTTGGGAACGTTGAAAAAGAAGAGTTTATTGATCTTATTTATTAAGAGCGTAAAGCAGGCTAGAAAAGAACTTAATTCTTTTCTAGCCTGTTTTTTATTTATATAGTAAGAAGCTATAAAAAGTAAGAGAACTATAATAGCTGCAGTAATCGTTTGTAATGGAGAAAATTTAAAGTCAGTCTTATCTTTATAAGAGTCTTGTCAACGATAGATAAAAAAAGTATAATATAGTAAGAAAGTTTCCAATATTACGCCTAAATAATGAATGGTTATTCATTCATTATGGCGAGAGGAGGAGAATAATTGAATTTGTCGTTACAGCTTCATACCACTGCGAAGCAGTATCCTGAAAAGATTGCATACGTGTTTTTGGATGAGGAAGTCACTTATGCTGATCTTGATACCTCTATCACTTTATTTGCAAACGGTTTAAAAAGGTTAGGAGTTCAAAAAGGAGACCATATTGCATTATTACTTGGAAACTCACCGCATTTTATTATTGGATTATATGGTGCTTTAAGAGTTGGCGCTACAGTTATTCCGATTAATCCAACCTACACGAAAGGGGAAATCACGTATGTTTTACAGAACAGCGATGCAAAGGTAGCTATTACGCTTGATCTTTTAGTACCTTTGTTGGAAGAAATGAAAGCAGAAATATCTGCGCTTGAGCATTTGGTTGTTTGTGAGAGTAGCCTTCAAGAAGAACACAATTTTCTATCTTCAAATGATATTCATTCGTTTTCATCTATTGTACAACACCAAGACGTTACATATAAATTCCCAACACTTGATGAAGATGACACAGCTTTAATTTTATATACTTCTGGAACAACAGGTAAACCAAAAGGCGCTATGCTTACTCAGAAAAACGTCTATCAAAATGCTAAAGACGTCGCTGATTATTTAAGTATTAATGGCGAAGATCGAGTAGTAGCTGCATTGCCAATGTTTCATGTTTTTTGCTTAACTGTTGCGCTGAATGCCCCGCTGATGAATGGGGGCACAGTTTTAGTGATGCCTAAATTTAGTCCAACTATTTTCTTTCAGCTTGCGGAAGAGAAAAGAGCAACAATTTTTGCTGGTGTGCCAACGATGTATAACTTCCTTTTACAATCGAATAAGGGTGCTCAAGAAAAAGTGAAGACGCTACGTTTATGCATATCTGGGGGAGCATCAATGCCGGTGGCTTTATTAAAAGAATTTGAAAAACAATTCGGAGTGGTTGTTGCCGAAGGATATGGCTTATCAGAAGCATCTCCGGTTACGTGCTTTAATCCGATTGATAAAGAGCGTAAGCCTGGTTCTATTGGAACTTCCATTATGAATGTCGAAAATAAAGTAGTTGATGAAATAGGAAGAGAAGTTCCCGTAGGAGAAGTGGGAGAGTTAATTGTTAAAGGTGCAAACGTCATGAAGGGTTACTATAAGCTGCCGGAGGATACAGCTCATGCACTTCGAGATGGGTGGTTGTATACAGGTGACTTGGCTCGTATGGACCCCGAAGGTTATTTCTATATTGTAGATCGCAAAAAAGATATGATTATTGTAGGTGGATATAACGTGTATCCAAGAGAAGTGGAAGAAGTGTTGTATTCACACCCTAACGTTGTAGAAGTGGCAGTACTTGGTGTTCCAGATCCTGTATTTGGTGAACAAATTAAATGTTACGTTGTAGTTAAAGATGCTGCTGTTAGTGAACAAGACCTACTTGATTACTGTCAACTTCACTTAGCGAAATATAAAATTCCAAGTAGCATTACGTTTTTAGATGAGTTGCCGAAAAATGCTACAGGGAAGATTTTGCGAAAGGCTTTACGAAAAGAGTTATTAGGAAAGTAAATAAAAAAATGAAAGCGATTTCAGAACAGGGGGTACTATGGAATCTATTGTGTATGATAAGGATAAACAAGTCGCCACAGTTATTTTAAATCGTCCGGAAGCGATGAACGCATTTAACTACGACATGCTATGTGAACTAGAGCAGGTGGTAGAAAAAGCTCGTATTGATCCAGATGTGCGAGTGGTGAAGTTTATCGGTGCAGGTGAAAGAGCATTTAGCGTGGGAGCAGATTTAAAAGAAAGAAAAACACTTACTGACCAAGAAGTAAAGCGGAATATTTTTAAAATTGGTGAAGTGTTTTCTAAAATTGAACAGCTTCCACAACCTACGCTTGCCGTCATTAACGGTTATGCTTTTGGTGGAGGAATGGAGTTGGCTTTAGCCTGTGACTTTCGATTTGCTGCAGCGGATGTAGGACTTGGATTAACTGAAACAAGCTTGGGAATTATCCCTGGTGCTGGTGGAACTCAAAGATTGCCTCGCATTGTTGGAGAAACAAAAGCACTTGAGCTAATTCTAACAGCAGAGCGGTTACTAGCACAGGAAGCAGAAAAGGTTGGATTAGTGACAAAGGTTAGTCCACTCTATGAATTAAACGATGTTGTTGACGGTTTTATTAGCCGCATATTAGCAAATGCACCAATTGCTTTGCAACAAGCAAAGTTTGCTATTAAAGAAGGAATGAAAGTAGATTTGCAGACGGGATTGCAAATTGAACGGAAAGCGTATGAGTTAACGATTCCAACAGAAGATCGTATTGAAGCTTTAACAGCTTTTGCAGAGAAAAGAAAGCCTGCCTTTAAAGGAAGATAAATAGAATGAAAGAGAACTGTCGATAGCGGCAGTTCTTTTTCTATGGAAAAGGATAACGGGAAACCTCCCTATATAAAGTAAAAGAACCCAATAATTTTGTTCTAAATTTCAGAATGAAACCTACAATAATAATAGCTGATAACTGTTTGTACACTTTTGGATGGTTTTAAAAGGAGGTTTATATGAAAAAAATTGTACTTGGTTCGTTTACTTTATTTGTTGTATACGCTGTATTAATATGGCTTTATTTATTTCAATGGAGCGATACCTCTATTCCTGATGCGTTAAAAGGGACAAGTGTTGATCCGGCCACTTTTATGAATGAGAGAGAACTTGTATTAGCACAAGAATATTCACAAATAAAAGATTTTTTATTTTTTCTCTCTGTTCCATATGAATGGTTGGGCTTTGTTTTAGTTCTAGTACTGGGATTCTCGCGTAAATTTAGTAAGTGGGCAAAGGACATTACGAAAATGAGTGCTTTGCAAACTGCTATTTACGTATTCTGGCTATCATTGCTTTTACAGGTGTTTACGTTCCCGCTTGATTGGATTAGCTACAAATTATCGATGGCCTATAATATTACAACGCAACCTTTTACAAGCTGGATGAAGGATATGACTATTGACTTTTGGATAAGTCTTATTATGATGTGCTTAATCGTGTTTGTTCTATATACTCTAATTAACAAGTCGCCAAAAAGATGGTGGCTTTATGCATGGCTATTATCAATTCCTTTTACACTATTTATCACATTTATTCAGCCGGTCGTCATCGACCCTTTATATAATGACTTTTATCCGCTGAAGGATAAGCAGTTAGAAGAAAAAATTCTCCACTTAGCAGATGAAGCATCTATTCCTACGGATCATGTATATGAAGTAAATATGTCTGAAAAGACAAATTCAATGAATGCGTATGTAACAGGGATAGGTGCAAACTCAAGGATTGTACTATGGGATACCACTTTAAATAAATTAAGCGATAATGAAATTTTATTTATCATGGCTCATGAAATGGGACACTATGTGAAAAAGCATATCTATTTTGGAATTGCCAGTGCTCTAGTGCTTTCTTTGGTTGGGTTATGGATGACAAAGAAGCTGTCAGACATGATAATGCGTAAGTGGGGGACTAACTTAAAGGTTAAATCATTTCAGGATGTATCATCATTACCTCTAATCTTACTGTTGCTCTCCATTCTTACGTTTGCGGTTAGTCCAGCTACAAACTTATTATCTCGACACCATGAAGTGCAATCAGATACTTATGCTTTAGAGTTAACGGAAGACAAGGAAGCGGCGGTCAAAACGTTTCAAGCACTCAGTCGTTCAGGTCTATCTCAGGTAAACCCTCCGTTTCTTGTGAAAGTATTTCGTTATAGTCATCCAACCATTTTAGAAAGAATTGAGTTTATGGAAGAGCATAATAAAGAAGAATAACTGTTATAAAGAAAGTAAATATAAGTAAAAACCCACTAACAGCAAGGGTTTTAGGTGTGAAACCCTTGCTTATATAGAAAATTCGTAAAAGCAAGGGTTCATCTTTTGAATATACTGTTATATAATAATCATTGTAAAATATTATCTGTTTTATAACAAAGTGATAAGGAGGAGTTGTGACTCTCATAACATGTAAAGTTATAAAAATAGCGGAGCGTTTCATATTACTTAACAAAGAAGCGGATGCATCCCAATATACGCTGAATAAAATCCAACTTTCATTCTTATAACTCTCACACTTATAAAGTTGATGTGTTGTTTCTAACAAGTACATGTAAGCGGATTATTAGCTAGTAAAGAAGTTAAAAAGAAGAGAAAATCGCAAGGGGGATATTAAAGTGAACGATTTAAGAGTAAAGCAATTAGAGGATAGTTGGAAAGATGATGAGCGTTGGAGTGGAATTGAAAGACCATATTCAGCAGAAAAAGTAATTGGTTTAAGAGGCTCGATTGATATTGAACATACATTGGCTAGAAGGGGTGCCAATAAATTTTGGAATTTGCTTCAGACAGAAGACTACATTCATGCATTAGGAGCATTAACTGGAAATCAAGCTGTTCAGCAAGTCAAGGCAGGGTTAAAAGCTATTTATTTAAGCGGCTGGCAGGTAGCGGCAGATGCCAATTTATCCGGCCATATGTATCCTGACCAAAGTTTGTATCCAGCTAATAGTGTTCCGCATGTTGTAAAAAGAATTAATCAAGCGCTCCAACGTGCCGACCAGATTCAACATTTAGAAGGAGAAGGAGAAGTGGATTACTTTGCTCCAATCATTGCGGACGCTGAAGCTGGGTTTGGTGGACAGCTAAACGTTTTTGAATTAATGAAAGGTATGATTGAATCAGGTGCATCTGCTGTTCACTTTGAAGATCAATTATCTTCTGAAAAGAAATGTGGTCATCTTGGAGGAAAAGTTTTACTTCCTACGCAAACGGCAGTTAAAAATTTGATTGCTGCTAGATTAGCTGCAGATGTTATGGGAGTTCCTACTATATTAATTGCTCGTACTGATGCAGATGCTGCAGATTTAATCACAAGCGATATTGATCCGGTTGATAAACAGTTTATTAGAGGAGAGAGGACTGCAGAAGGTTTTTATCGTACAAAAGCTGGTTTGGACCAAGCAATTGCCAGAGGGTTAGCTTATGCACCGTATGCTGATTTAATTTGGTGTGAGACATCTGAGCCTAATTTAGAGCAAGCACAACAGTTCGCGGATGCAATTCATGAAAAGTTCCCTGGTAAAATGTTAGCTTACAATTGTTCACCTTCGTTTAACTGGAAGAAAAAACTTGATGCAAAAACAATTGAAAAGTTTCAAAGCGAAATTGCGAAGATGGGTTACAAGTTTCAATTTGTTACGCTAGCTGGCTTCCATGCGCTTAACCATAGCATGTTTGAGTTGGCTAGAGGATATAAAGATAGAGGTATGGGGGCTTATTCAGAACTGCAAGAGAGAGAGTTTAGTAGCGAAGTAAATGGCTATACGGCAACAAGGCATCAACGAGAGGTAGGCACGGGCTACTTTGATGAAGTTGCTCAGGTTGTATCAGGTGGTACATCATCTACAACAGCACTAAAAGGATCAACGGAAGAAGAGCAGTTTACAAGTAATTAATATTAAGAAGAGACTGAGACATAAGTAGTTCAGCCTCTACTATACCTGAACGATTGAGAGTTCATAACTTTTAATCGTTCAGGTTTTTTGGTTGTGAAAACAATGTTGGAAACAGGGTGGAATGGAGCGTAGGACACTCGACTCCTGCGGGAAAGAGAGGAAAAACTGAGATCCCGCAGCGCAGCGAGGAAGCTCAGGTTCCTCCCCGCGGAAAGCGAGTGACCGTAGCGCAATGGAACGAACGTGTTGAGACAAACCAAAGAGATGGGAACAGCTAGTGTTCGTCTTTTAGAAGCAATCATTTTGTTATGTCCCAAACTCTGTGAGGGGAATTATCCCTTTGATATAATTGAAAATTTAAACTTATTACTTTGGGATTGCCAAGCAGTATTCTATTTGTTATATTAATAAATGTTCTTAACGAACAGATAACAAGTAAGTTAAGAATAAAATGAAAAACAAAAAAGTTGTTGACAACGAGTTGATAACTTGATAAGATAGTAAAGTCGCTTAAGAGCGACGGTTGAACTTTGAAAACTGAACAGAGCGACAAACGTCAACGTTAATTTTTTAAAACTTTTATGAGCAAGTCAAACATTTCTTCGGAGAGTTTG
>NZ_JBXDLD010000051.1:0-60404 GCF_056820425.1 Priestia sp. KCTC 13724
GTTCATTGGTAAGTGTTACCCTTATACTTCAACAGAGAGTAATCGTAATCCTTTAATTCAACTTATATAGCTTACTATGCACTTATGTCATATAGTAGAGAATCGTTACATTCTCTGCTTTTAGTTTAAAGGTTTTAAACAAAAAAGGATAGCCGTCTGCATAAGACGAGCTATCCTCATATTGTTTAAACGCGAGCTTTTATCGCTCTAGGTAAATTCTTTTCAATAATGGCTTGAACCTTCTCATCCGTATTTTCCGGCATAAAAATAGTAATTAGGCCTTCATCTTCATGCGAACGAATCAATCGTCCTACGCCTTGCTTTAAACGAAGCAGCATGTAAGGCATATCCGCATCCCAAAATGCATCTGCAACCTGCTTTCGTTTTGCTTCAAAGACCGGATCATTTGGCGGATATGGAAGTGACCATAAAATAACATTTGAAAGTGATGGACCTGGGATATCAAGACCTTCCCAAAGGTGAACCGCACATAAAATCGTTTCTTCTTCACGTTGAAATTGAGAAACTAGCTTGCTAATTTCTTGATCTCCTTCAAATAAAAACGTGTATTCACTTAGCTCTTTAGATGCTTCTTTAAATAAAGCTAGCTCTTCACGTGTATTAAATAGTAGCAGGGCTCGTCCATTTGTTCTTTCAAGCTGTTTCAGCGTATAACCATATTTTTCAGCAAATGCTTCACTGCCAGCTGCTACCATTTTACAGGTAATGTCCATCTTTTCATCATAATCAAACGGAGACTCTACTGAAAATGATAAAGGTTTTCCAATCCCTAAACTGTATGCTAAATAATCAAATGATGAATTATCTGAAAGCGTCGCTGAGGTAAAAATATATGGAATCTTCTTAGAGAATACGCGCTCTTTTAATACATCTTTAACAGCTTGTGGCATAATAACGAGCGTTAGCTGCCAATCTTTTTCTTCAAGCCAGTAAATTGCATTTTCATTCTCCATAAATAGACGCATTGAATAGTCAATTTGATCTAAATACTCATCGACAATGCGAAGCGTGTATTCATCTACCGTATAGGTTTCACTTTCAAAAACAAGTTCGTTTCCAATATGCTCCAAAAGACCAAGCAGTTCTTTTCCAACCTTTTGCACACGGCTTGTACGCTCAATTTGCTTTCGATTAGATCCAACGATATCTTGACTTGCCTCACTAAGCGCATCAAAAAATAGCGAATAAACATCGATTGTATGCTCAATTTTTAATGCTAGTTCTTCACGCACATCATTTTCTAATAAACGTGTTAATAAGTTCTCAAGCGTATCTTCTTTAATACGGTACGTCAATGCCTTTTGCGCTGCAAATTCAAGCAGATGTCCCTCATCAAACACTACGCAGCTACTTTCTGGTAAGAGCGGTAGCTGACCCTCACGTTTACGAGCTTCAACAGTCCAAATATGCTCCATATAAAAGTCATGAGAGCAAATAATTAAGTCTGTCGCTTTGCGGTAGTGTTCACGTGATAGAGTTAAACCACATCGGTGGCGCTGATCACAAGAAGAACAATCTTGGAAAGAATCCCAGTTAATCTGCTGCCACTCTTCATCGGTTAGATGTGAATACTCTTTACGATCTCCATAATGATAAAACGACTGCATACCGCTATGATCATGTACAAAATCAGGTAATGTTTCGTAAATTTCTTCAATGTTTTCATTATCCGTTCGGCTTGTAACTGCATCTAGTTTCTTTAAGCAAAGGTACTGATCTTGCGATTTTGCAAGGCGAACATCCATGTTGATAGCTAGGATTTTTGATAACTTTGCGATATCTCCCTCAGCCTTTACGAGCTGCTCAATCAATGTTTCATCCGCACAGGCAATAATAGCAGGCTTGCCAACATAGCGTGCGTAGCAAATCGCATACAATAGATAAACAATGGTCTTACCCGTACCTACTCCTGCTTCTGCAAAAATAACGTTTTTCTCTTTAAACGCGCGCTCAATTTGAAAGGCCATAAAGATTTGCTCGTCTCGAAGCTCCAACCCTGCATCCGGAAGGTGATCGTAAAAAACGTCCCCAATCCATTCATTTAACTTATCAAAAAAATTCTCATCTCGTCCAATTGTAAAAGGCAATCGCTCTCTCATCATTGATTAATGACTCCTTTAACTATGTAAATATAAACCTTTCAAAAGGTAAATTCATTTATTTTTTCTGTAAATAACTAACTGAAGCAAAACTTAATTATCTAGTATTGAGAAAGGATTGTCAATATCTATTCTAGTGTCGTAAACAATAAAAAGCTCTGCAAAAGCAGAGCATAAGGTATTTGTATCATATATAAGAGCTATTCGCATTAAGAAAGTGGGCGAAAACAAGAGTCCGTGGATGAAATAAAATTTAAAGCAGCCTCATATTCAGCTTTAGCTTGCTCAAACTGATTCAAAAGATCTGGAGAAAGTTCTCCTCCTTGCTGTATATGATGATAGCTATTTTCTAACGCTTGACGAATTATTAAGAAATGCTCGTTTGGTCGGACCATTTCCAACACTCTCCTTCTCTCTATAAAAATAGTTATAAACTTATTGTATACAGAAACCGTTTCATTTATTCATAGAAAAAATGTCAGATAGAGATGAACTTTCTTTACTGAATATGACATCTGGCGCAGTAAAATAAAGAAGATCCATCACGGTGATGAATCTTCCTTATTAGCTTTTTCAACGATAAAATACTGAAATCCATACATCAGTACATCTTTGAAAAGAAAAATGCTGAGAAGTTGCGGCTTTTTAATCGTTCCAAATCGAAACATCTTCAGCTTCTTTGTCATAAAACAAAAAGCCAATCGGTAATTAAATTCAACAGCATATATAGGCCAAAGCGTCCGTATGTAAGCCTCATAATCCAAAAAGAGCCTGGAATGAAAGGGCCCAAAACAAGTGCCATTTCTCCTGTAAGATAGCGTAAAGGAGGCATTGGAAAGGACCACCATTTGAATTTTTCAGCTACAAAGCTTTCCATAAAAATAAATACGAAAACGAACGCAACTGCATATTTATATCTTTTAATGTATTTCACACCAAAAAAGGAACTATTAACCAAGATAATACAATCATACTACCAAAGAATATTTTTGCTTCTTTAAATATCTTCAACTGCCCCATCTCTTTTTGTAGTATGCGCAGAATAATTTGGATTATTGAAGGTTGTCCATAAAAAATGAGTTTGGGACATAACAAAATGATTGCTTCCAAGAGACGAACACTAGCTGTTCCAATCTTTTTGGTTTGTCTGAACACGTTCGTTCCATTGCGCTACGGCCACTCGCTTTCCGCGGGGAGGAACCTGAGCTTCCTCGCTGCGCTGCGGGATCTCAGTTTTCCCTCTCTTTCCCGCAGGAGTCGAGTGTCCTACGCTCCATTCCCCCCCTGTTTCCAACATTGTTTTCACAATCAACAAAAAACCTGAATGGTTAAAAGCGAGTAACTCTCAATCGTTCAGGTTTATCGTTGGCTGAATTACTTATGTCTCAGCCTCATTTTAATTAGATTAATTTGTTTTGCGAGGTGGACGTGGTCCCCAATATTGATAATAGTCGGTTTTGATAAATCCGTTAAAGAGTTTACGCTTTTTAGTCGCGGGCTTGCCATAATACTGTTCAAACTGCTCATAGGATGTAAGCATGAAAACAGACCACGTATCAAGCTTAGCAAACGCATCGCCCATTTCTGCATACATTGCTTCAACAGAAGGCCGATCACTTAAACGCTCTCCATACGGTGGGTTTCCAACAATAATCCCGTATTCCTTTGGAGTCGTGAAGTCACGCACCTGCATTTGCTTAAATTGGATCAAGTCTCCGAGACCAGCTTCAAATGCGTTTTGCTGCGCTACTTTTATCATACGGTGATCGATATCATGCCCAGCGATATCTAAATCTTGATCATAGTTTGCTAATTCCTCTGCCTCATCACGTGCTTTATCCCAAATCTCTTGAGACATCCAAGGCCATTCTTCTGAAATAAAGTCACGATTGAAGCCAGGTGCAATATTTTGACCAATTAGAGCTGCTTCAATCGCAATCGTTCCTGAACCACAAAATGCATCAACAAACGGACGATCAGGATTCCAAGGCGTCAGCATAACCAGTGCTGCAGCTAACGTTTCTTTTAACGGTGCCTCACCTTGTCCAACGCGGTAACCGCGCTTGTGCAAACCTGCTCCACTCGTATCGATTGTGATTGTTGCAATATCTTTTAACAGCGCTACTTCAATTTTAAACGTCGCGCCTTTTTCTTCAAGCCAGCCTGTTGTGATATTATGATGCTTTTTCATTTTATCAACAATGGCTTTTTTCACGATACTTTGGCAATCAGATACGCTAAACAGCTTCGATTTCACTGATTTACCCGACACAGGGAACTGAGCATCTACGGGTAAATAGCGTCCCCAATCAAGCGCTTTTGTTTTTTCAAATAATTCATCAAATGTACGCGCTTTAAATTGACCAACTTCAATTTTCACGCGGTCTGCTGTGCGCAGCCATAGATTTGCTCTCGCAATTGCTAGCTCATCGCCTTCGAAGATTACTTTTCCATTATCTACTTCACATTCATAGCCTAATGCACGAACCTCTTTTGCTACAAGTGATTCAATTCCCATTGCAGCGGTTGCAATAATTTTATATTTTGTCATTTTTCAACCTCATTTTACTGTCTAATAATGAATACTACGTGTAAAAGTACCATATCCACTTGCGGTAGTCAAAAGCTTTCAAAAAGAAAATGCTTAAACTCACTAAAAAAGGCTCACATATGTGAGCCTTAAAATAAGCGCAATCGTTTGCACTAACCTTTGTTATCAAACAAAATAGACACGCGTTTCATATGGGCGTAATGTAAACTCTTGAACCGTCTCTTCTGTTGCTACTTGATAATTGTGAATAAGCAGCTCTTCTTCATTAGTTTTTACTTCTTTTGGCAACTTAAACTCTTGCTCTTTAGAAGATACGTTGCAAATAATAATTGCTTTTTTATCATCTAGCGTACGCGTATATGCATAAATTGCTGGATGATTTTCTAGCAACAAGTCATACGTTCCGTAGACAAATACTTCATGCTGTTTGCGTAACGTTATAAGCTTCTTGTAAAAATTTAAAATCGATTCCTCGTCTGACAGCTGCTGCTCCACGTTAATGTCAACATAGTTTGGATTCACTTTCATCCAAGGTGTTCCTGTTGAAAAACCAGCATTTTTCGTACGATCCCACTGCATCGGTGTACGTGAATTATCACGACCTGTTTCCCAAATCACTTTCATGATTTCTTCATGACTCTGACCTTTTTCACGTTGAATACGATAGTAATTCACCATACCGACATCATTATAATCTTCAATGCTGTTAAACTTTACGTTTGTCATTCCTAACTCTTGGCCCTGATAGATAAAAGGTGTGCCCTGCATTAAGAAATAAAGTGCAGCTAAGCATTTTGCGCTTTCTTCACGGTATTTCATACTACCGAATTTATTAATAGAACGAATATGGTCGTGGTTCTCAAGATAAAGTGCATTCCAACCACCAATTTGAGCTAAGCCTTTTTGCCAATTCGTTAAAATTGTTTTGAACTCAACTAAATCCAGAGGTTCACTTTCCCCTTTGTCCCACAGTCCCATATGTTCAAATTGAAAAATCATATCGAATTTACCGTTTTTAGCGCCTACCCATTCGTCAGCATCGTCCCACGTAACGCCATTTGCTTCACCAACTGTCATAATATCGTATTTAGCAAATGTCTCTTCTTTTAATTCTGATAAATGCTCTTGAATACCAGGACGATTCATATGGCCCTCAAACGAAGGTACATAATCTAACCCTTCTGGATTTGGTAGGTCTGGAAAACCAGGCACTTTTTTAATATGTGAAATAGCATCTACTCGGAATCCATCAATTCCTTTATCCAACCACCAATTCACCATATTATATAGCTCTTGTCGAACCGCTTTATTTTCCCAATTTAGGTCGGGCTGTTTCTTTGAAAACACGTGCAAATAATATTCTTTCGTCTCGTCATCAAACTCCCAAGCAGAACCATTGAAAATGGACTCCCAATTGTTTGGTTCATTGCCATCATTACCTTCATGCCAAATGTAATAGTCACGATACGGATTATCTTTTGAAGAACGCGCTTCAACAAACCAAGGATGCTCATCAGATGTATGATTAATAACTAAGTCCATAATTAATTTCATATCTCGTTTATGAACTTCCTCTAACAGTTCATCAAAATCTGCCATGGTACCAAAATCACTCATAATATCTTGATAGTCACTAATATCATAACCATTATCGTCATTTGGTGATTGATAAATTGGACAAATCCAAATAACATCAATCCCGAGATCTTTTAAATAATCAAGCTTTGAAATGACACCCTGAATATCACCAATTCCATCTCCGTTTGAATCTTTAAAGCTACGTGGATAGATTTGATACGCTACGGCTTCCTTCCACCATTTCTTTTCCATTTGTTCAACTCCTCACAACATTCCCTACAAGTAAGCGCTAGCATATAAAGCGCTACCATCATTTTATACTGAAATGCAATAAAAAAACAGCTATTTTATAAAAAAAAGAAGCGAAGGTTTCAAGAAGACCTTCGCTTTTATTTAATTAACTTATGTTGAAAAGCATAGATAACCGCTTGCGTACGATCTTGCACATCGAGCTTGCTTAGTAAATTGCTCACATGAGTTTTAACCGTTTTTAAAGCAATGAATAGCTCATCGGCAATTTCTTGATTTGTTTTACCCTGTGCCATAAGCAAAAGGATTTCCATTTCACGTCCTGTCAACAGCTCGTGCGGAGAAGATGGGCGACGCATTCTCGTCATCATTTTCCCGGTAACCTCCGGCTCAAGCACAGCTTCTCCTGCATATGTAGCGCGAATAGCTTCCGCAATTTTGCTTGCTTTAGACGTTTTTAACAGGTAGCTGGATGCTCCTGCCTCAAGTGCTGGATACACTTTTTCATCATCTAAAAAGCTCGTCACAATAATGATTTTGGCTTCACTCCAATGGTCAACAATGTGTTTTGTTGCTTCAATACCATCCATACCATCCATGACCAAATCCATTAAAATGATATCCGGACGGTGCTTTAGCGCTTTTTCTACCGCTTGCTGACCGTTAGCAGCTTCGTCGACGACGTGAATATCTGCCTGAGCAGATAAATACGCTGAAACGCCTATTCGTACCATTTCATGATCATCAACTAACAATACGTTAATCATGAGCAACTCTCCTTTCTTCAGTCTATTCGTTATGAATGAGCGGGACCTTTACTTCTAACTTCGTCCCGTGATTTGGCAAACTAACAATTTTTAAGGTAGCTCCTACTTCAACAGCTCGCTCATGCATATTTTGCAATCCATAAGAGCCTAATTTTTCCATTTTCACATCAAAACCGATACCATCGTCTTCAATACGTAGAATAACTAAGCTGTCACGCTGAACGAGCAGTACCTTCAGCATGGATGCTTTAGAATGCCTCAGTGCATTGGAAACAGATTCTTGAGCAATTCGAAATAGATGGTCTTCTACTCCTTTATCTAGTAAAAACTCTTCTACATTCCACTTAAGCTCCATCGGAACTTTTTGAGCAAGTTCTAATAAAAGTTCTGTAATGCCCTCTTGCAACGATTTTCCTTTTAATGCAGCTGGTCGCAAATGTAGTAGCAGTGCCCTCATTTCTAACTGCGATTGATTAATCATTTCTTCTACCATTTTTAACTGCTTGCTTTTCGGAGAATCTTCATCCGTTGATTCTGTTAAAGCTGACATGAGCATGGATGCGGCAAACAGTTGCTGACTCACAGAATCATGAAGCTCACGAGCTAATCGATTTCGCTCTTGCACAATGACTTCTTGAACTCGCTTTTGCTGATCTTCCACTTTTTCATTAACCATTTTTTGCGATTGTTCAACCTGCTGGCTCATTAAGCGTTGAACTTCTTTTACATTAGATAAAATACCTTCTACTTCTTGAACCGTTGTTTTATCATTTCGATCTTGATATTGACGGTTTTTCATCTCACGCAATCGATTCTCAATCACTTCAAGCTGTTGCCTCCAAAGCAATCCAGAAACGCCTCCAAAAATTGCTCCTATCGTTAGACTACTCGTGATGGAGAAAAGAATAAAAGGAACGTCAAACACTTCTCGTTCCCATAGCTCTGTAAACCGTTGGATAGGAAACGTCATAAACACGCTAATTATCATTGTAATAAACGTTGTAAAGGCTATCGTGATTCCCCATAGTAACTGGCGCTGAATAACGCTCATATTCGCTTCACCTCTAAACTTCCAACGCCCATTGAAATCATTACTTTTATTTTTTGTGATGCCTCATCAAATTCTGGCGTTTTCATATACACGTTTTGAAGTGGCGCAAAAGATTGCGCATGATCAAAGATTGTAACTGCTCCAGCCATAGAAGAATGATTAACCGAAATTTCTGTTTCGTATGGAATAAAAATGGTCACGTTACCCGCTAGTTGTCGAATAAAAATAACCGATTCACCCTTTGGAAGCACGGTGTAGCTAAGATCAATTACCACATCGCTCCACACATTTTGAATATTAATGTCACTCCATTCGTAAACGGTTTCGTCTGTTCGCTGTCGCGATATAAATGAATTTTTCAACAGCTGCCTTTGCGCTCGCAGGGATTCTCGACTTTCTGTTAAAGGCGTAATATATACCGGTTCTTTTTTAGACTTAACAAAATGAAATAAATAATAGAAAAAAATTGCAATGACCAAAAACTGAAATGCGACTGTATTAACTAAATTTAAAATCGCACCAATGATTCCTATCCAAAATAAGATTTTACCTGAGCGCCTTGGTAGACGTTTTCGCCCTATATAGATAAAAGCACCAGCAACGAGGAGTGCAAAAATAAACCCGCTATGAAAAAAGACAACTTCAACAAATAAAATAAATAGAGCTGTAATGATTATTAGATTGAAGTATCCATTGTCTACAATTCTTTTCATGCCGTTCTCCTCCTTTCGCTTTGCAGGCATTTCCTCTTGATGAAAAAGGCGTAGCTACTACTACGCCCTTTTTAGAATATCACGTTTTGTCTATGAGATTACATTTTTTCATCCTAATTAACCTTATTTTGCTTCTTTTTGTAAAGCTGCAATTTTGCTGTCAATTGTTTGACGATAATAATCGGTATTAATTTGATTTTCTAATTGATCAATATAGTTTTCGATATCCGAAAACTTAGAATATTCACTTGATGCTAATTCATCGTTGTTTAAAACAGTGTTCATTCGATGATTTGCTCGCGCAACGTTTTCACGCCCCATCAGTTCCATTCGGCGAATATGCATATCCTTCAGCTTGTGCTTCATTTCTTCATATTTACGCTCTAATTCATCAAGCTGCTTGGTGACGTGCTGAACCGATATGTTCAAGCGTTCTGTACGCTCTTCATATTGAGCATGCTCCTTTTGAACAAATTCATACAGCTCATTTTCTTGAGCTTGCAGAGCTACTTCCGCTTGCTGCTGGCGCTTTTCTTTCATTGCCGATGCTAGCTTATATTCACGCACAAGCTGTTCTTTTAATAGGTGCTGACGTTCCACCAACTTTCGAACTCGTTCTGTTTCTTCTTCGCATTGGCGCAAATAGTAATTCAAAGCTGCAATTGGGTTTTTTTGTTGCTTTTGGTCAAGCATATCGTGCAAGTCCGATGAGATTGATTCTTTCATACGTGTAAAAATATTTTTCATAACGTTCACTCCCTTAATAAGATTGTTTATTTAATTCTGTCCATTGGTTTTCAAAGTTTTGAAATGGATCCTTTGTTTTAATTTCTTTCACGTCATTATCGTTCCACTTGGTGTATACAAAGTAAAGCGCAATGGCTGCTAAGATACCGAAAAATGCTGGTACGTTAGCAATCATGCTCAAGATAACAATCACACCAAGTACTGCAAAAGCTGCTTTCTTAAATGAAGATGTTGCTTTTACTACCTGCTTCCATACACCATATAAAATGACAAGCCCTAGCAGCATTAGCATCATCGGTCCTAAATTAGCAATAAGCACAACCGCTGCTATTAGGCCCAGAATAAATAGTCCAAATTTTTTCATCATGTTGCCTCCTTTCTTTTTCTATTCTCATCTTACCTACAATTCTTTCTTTCCAAAACGAGCTTAAGCTTGATTTCCATCTAAGACCTGAGGCTTAGTACAGAAAAAAGCAAACAAAAAAAGCACACAAAAAAAGCTCTTCATGATATGAAGAGCTGGTGCGAATATATTTGGTTAACAACTAATGTCGACTGCTGTTCAATAGCGTTCTGTAAGCCATGTTTTGTTCCTTTGTACTACAAGCGGCTAGCTACCTCGTACTCCGGTGGTAATTATCTATCTACAAAATGCGTGCATTTTGTCCTTCCCTCTGTTCAATTCCTTTGGGAAAGTTCCCCTACCATTATTTGGGTTTCTCGCTCGTGGGGTTTACCTCGTTCCACTCTCATTATTTCTAATGAGACTTCGTCACTGTGGCACTTTCAGAGTATTCAAACCATATCCTAAGACTTAGGCTTTTTCCCCGCCGTTAGCAGTTACGCTACCCTAGCTTATGACTTCACTAGGCACGAACACTACAAGCATCTCAGCCTGTGCGAGCATGGACTTTCCTCTACATCTTCAAAGAGATGCAGCAATTACCCAAACGCTATTGATTACGACCTTTCTAATTATAATAAAAATAGGAGTTAATTGCAACTCCTATTTTTATTCTTCATCATTCGTATAGCTTGCTACCAAATACATGCTTTTCAAGGTTAGACAAACGTTTTAAAATATCAAAGTTTGTCGTACCAGCCTGCTGCTGTGCTGGTGGCGGCGTATAAGACGGTGCCGTTGTAGATTGTGGACGTTTTGATAACTCTTCCACTTGCTTTTTTAAGCGTAAATTTTCTGCCTGTAGTAACTCGATTTCTTCATGAAACGCTTCATAATCTTTAATAATGGAGTCTAAATATTTATCGACTTCCTCTTGATTATAGCCTCTCATTCCTGTTTTGAACTCTTTTTCCAAAATTTCTTTTGCTGTTAAACGAATTTTATCAGCTAACATTTCAATCACCTCGAATACAATAAACCTCTTGTTTATTATAAACCATTTTTTCAGAAATAGCTCAACTTGTCAATTTATCTTGCAAAATGTTTTTCAATATTGTTTAAAAAGATGAAAACTTCTCCTCTTCAACTATATCTTGTAAATCATAGGATGTAATGGTGATAATCGGGTATTCACTTTTTTCAGCCTTATCTCGGGCTACTTTTAGCATAAATTTTGGGCTACCCTCATGCTCTTCATCATATACAAGGCAAACCCCATCGCTTTTTTCAATTAAAAATTGATTTTTCAAGCGGAACTGATTAGGACTTTCATACTCCTTTTTTGTAATGCTATCCACAAAATCAGCTTGGCTCACGATAAATTCATAAAGTTCTTTATTCGCTTCGTTCCACTTCTCTTCCTGATCTAAAAAAGGGGTTAATACACCAAGCTGTAGCTGGGGGTATTCCAGCTGCAGGTCAAATATCACTTCAGCAGCCCACAATTCTACACCGAGCTGGCCACTGATTAGGACCCATTCAAGCCCTTCTTCAATGAGCGGTACTAAACGCTTCATTACTGCTTTTTTTATGTATGAAATACCAGGGTGCTGATCATTAAAAATCCCTAATTCAAATGGTTTATACCCTGAAATTGTCAGCACTTTCATCGTGTAAGCACTCCTTTAAATATAAGAATGAGTTTGGGACATAACAAAATGATTGCTTCTAAGAGACGAACACTAGCTGTTCCCATCTCTTTGGTTTGTCTGAACACGTTCGTTCCATTGCGCTACGGCCACTCGCTTTCCGCGGGGAGGAACCTGAGCTTCCTCGCTGCGCTGCGGGATCTCCGTTTTCCCTCTCTTTCCCGCAGGAGTCGAGTGTCCTACGCTCCATTCCACCCTGTTTCCAACATTGTTTTCACAATCAACAAAAAACCTGAACGATTAAAAGTTATGAACTCTCAATCGTTCAGGTTTATCATTGGCTGAATTACTTATGTCCCAGCCTCATCAATTGATTTATTTCTTATTAAAATCTTCTTTTTGCACCTGGATATCCTGGCATCATGCCGTTTTCCATCGCTCCTGCTACTTGATTGCCTTGACCTGGCATCATACCTGGCATCATACCTGGCATTTGAGCACCAGCCACTTGGTTGGGCATTCCTGGAGACATTGCCCCACCTACTTGTGTAGGAAATTGTTGTGCACCACCAAAGAAGTGTTGGCTTGTTTGTTGATTTACAACAGATTGTGTTTGTGGAAAATAGTGTACATGTTTAAAATTCGTTTGATTCACTAGCGTGTTATGGCTTGGGTGAATATGAGGTACAACTACCTCCTGATTGTTAAACTGTGTACAACATTTTGTTGGGTGCACGATTGGTGGCATGCACTTTACTGGTCTTGGATACATGATGTTTTCCCCTTTCACTGTTTAGTTATTACATTACTACAGTATGTGATAAGGGGTGTACATGTACTAATGTAAACACCTATTTTCTAAAACTACATCAAAGAAAAGTACGTGTTTTTCATGCTACTAAAAATAATTACCGTCAAACAAATAATTGCGAAAAATGATACCAAAATGACATTTTTCATATTACTTCTCTCCATCTCACCAAAGTTCTATATTTTTGATATAAATTGCTAAAACAGCAATACAATGTCTTATTTTATCAACGACTGAAAAATAGAACAATATTTAAAATAGAGAAAACTAAAATTTAACAATTTGGAATTTTCAGTAATAAATTAACAATCATTATAAGTGAGATGTATACATTTTATCTTTATATCTAACCCGATTAATCCGCTTGTATAGAGCTTCTAGTTTATCATTTTCAATGAACGTTTGACTTTCTTCCGTCAGCTGTAAGGCTTTTTCTGCATAAAATACCCCACGCTCATAGTTTTTAAACTTATGTTCATATAATTTAGCAAGCTCAACGGCTGCTTCAGTTTGAAGAAGTATTGGCGCGTTGGAAACAACATATAAAAACAGCTCTTCTGCCTTTTTAAATTGCTTGTTACGCTTATGCTCAAAAGCAATAGCTCGGATCGCTTGATACTCTTCATCACTTTTTGCATTAGCCACATCTTCATACAATGCTAACGCCTCTTGTTTTTCACCGAGCTGTTCGTACCAACGAGCGACTTCAAATTTCTCTTTCAACGTAGCTTTATGCTCAGAGAGAAGTTGCTTTGACAGGTGAATATAGAGCGTAATTAAAGAGAGGATATCTGATTCATTATGATCCATTACTTCAAATAACCCTTGAGGATTTTTGCTTTCTATGAAATCAAAATAAATCATTGGTGCTAAAAACCCTGGGACATCATTAACACGTTCAACCCCCAGCACCTCTTTTTCAACATTTGCAAGCTTAACAGAATCCATTTTATGTTTCCAAAGCCTTCTTGAAGCGTGTAGCAAATCAAAATGCCCAAACTTAGGAAGTTTCGGTAAATGGTCTCTTAATAACGTGTGTCTTGTTTTTACATGAGGCCAATCAAAAGACTTTCCGTTATAAGTGACGAGCGTTGTATAATCAACGGCTTTTAAAAAGCTTTCGTAAAACGCAACTTCACCGCTTGGCTCGGTTAACACATGCTGCCTAAATATCACTTCATCTTCTATCACCTGTGCATAGCCCAGTAAAAAGATAGTCGTTCCTGTTCCCGTACTCAACCCCGTCGTTTCTGTATCGAAGAAAAACAAATCCGACATTTTATGCCCTTTTGCAGAAAGTGGATGTGATAGCGGAGACTTATTCCATGCTTCTATCACTTTCTGTAGTTCTGAAAATGCATAATGTCCGTGACGATAGCCAATTGGATAGCGCACTTCACGAATCATGCAGTAGTTATCCTCGCTAAAATAAGGCTTAGCAAATTTTTCATTCCACTGCTGTTCATAGGCTATTCGTTGATGATTAACCGGTTCACTTTTTAAAACAGGCACTTTCTCTTCCACATGCAAATGCTTTTTCATTCAATCAAGCTTATTTTTCAACGACATTTCTTGCACCTACCTTGCTAATAATAGCTGAAGCAGTGAGAGCGCATCCTGTTTAGCATGTTCACCTTGCCCCTCTAATCCAATACAGGATGGACAGCCGCTTTCACAATGACAAGTAGCAATAAGCTGCTGCGCTTCTTCTAACACTTCTTTCATTTGTTCGTATACTTTATCACTCAGTCCAATTCCACCAGGGTAACGATCATATAAAAAGATGGTTGGCTCTTCATTATGAACGGCTTTCACTTGCGGAACAACATGTAAATCAGAAGGGTCACACATCACCATTAACGGTGCAATTGACTGAATGGTAGTAGCAACTGATAATAGAGCCTGTTCTAATCGTTCTTCTGACTCTTGGAATACTTCTTTTGAAAAACTAAGCCAAACTGCATTGGTATGCAGCTCTTCCTCAGGCAAATGAATTGGACCTGACCCAATGTTTTCATGCGTCTCAAATTTAATCTTCTTAAAAATAGTAGCCATCGCGCTTACCATTACATCTCCGTATCCCATCGTATAAGAAGGTGCTTTCGTTTCTTTATCGGCTTCCAACACTTTTAAGTTAACGGCTAAATTGGCGTCTGTAAAATAATCAGCGGTGACTTCACGTACGTATGCTTTTTTTTCATCCCAATCTAAATACTCAACTTGATATTGAATACCTTGATGTAAATAAATAGCTTCATTATGTAAAAGCGTCATGGCACTGAAACGGTCCATCTCTCCGATGACCTTTACGTTGGCGACGTCTGACTGATCAATAATAACGACATTTTCTTGTGAAGCAGATCTCAAACTGATATTGTGAGCTGGAAATGAATCGTTCATCCAATACCACTTATCACCGCTTAGGTGAATCACGCGCTCTTCTCCTAAAAACTCCAATACATCTTCAATATCCACACCGTCAAACGTTTCTCCTTGCTTAAAGGGCAGTTCATAGGAGGCACACTTTAAATGATCCACTAAGATCACTAAGTTATCAGGATTAATGCGTGCCGTTTCAGGGTTACGACTGAAGAAATATTCAGGGTTTTGAATCATATATTGATCCAGCGGGCTCGAACTAGCAACCATCACAATAACGGCTTCTCCGTGTCTGCGCCCTGCACGTCCAGCTTGTTGCCAAGCACTTGCAACTGTTCCAGGATAACCTGTCATCACACATACTTGCAGCTGCCCAATATCTACTCCAAGCTCTAGTGCATTTGTGCTGACGACCCCATAAATTTCTCCTCTACGCAGTCCCTTTTCAATTTCACGTCTCTGCTTAGGTAAGTATCCCCCCCGGTACCCTTGAATCGATTTATCTTTCAGCTGATTTTTTACAAGTTCTTGTAAATACGTTAAGATAATTTCAACCCGAACGCGACTTCGAGCAAAAACGATTGTTTGGATTTTATTCTTCAAAAACTCTCCTGCGATGTTACGAACCTCCAGCGTAGCGCTTCTCCTAATATTTAGTGGCTTATTTACGACGGGTGGGTTGTAAAAGATAAAATGTTTTTTTCCACTCGGTGCTCCGTTATTATCGACAAGCTCCACCTGCTCTCCTAAAAGATGCTCTGCAAGCTCTTTTGGATTGGCAATTGTAGCGGACGTACATATAAACACTGGGTTACTGCCATAATAGCGGCATATTCGCTTCAAGCGTCGAATAACGTTTGCTACGTGGCTTCCGAATACGCCTCGATACGTATGAAGCTCATCAATAACGATATACTTTAAATTCTCAAACAACGATACCCATTTTGTATGATGAGGCAAAATAGCAGAGTGAAGCATATCAGGATTTGTAATGACAACATGACCCGCTTTGCGCACCTTTTGACGAATATTAGCTGGCGTGTCTCCATCGTATGTGTAGCTGTTAATTGAAACGTCCATTTCTTCAATCAGTTCATTTAGCTCCGTCTTTTGGTCTTGTGCAAGAGCTTTTGTTGGAAACAAATATAGCGCACGGGACTGCTCATTTTCCATGATACTTTGAAGGACAGGAAGGTTGTAACAAAGTGTCTTTCCTGAAGCAGTAGGCGTAACGGCAACTACATTTTTCTTCTCATACGCATATGTAAAAGCTGTAGCTTGATGCGCATAAAGCGATAGAATTCCTCTCTTCTCTAATCCCGCACGTATTTTCTCATGAATTTGTGAAGGAAAAGGACTTGTTTTTGCTTCTTTTTCTTCAATTGTATGCCAATGAACGATGTTGGATTTAAACTGTTCATTCGTTTGCAACACGTTCATTACTTCTTGTAAATTTTTACGTATTTTCATCTTCATCACCTAGCTTTATTTTAACGAATTTAAGGCTTGTTTCAAATCATTAGTTTTTGTATGTTTTTTCAAAAAAGGGACATCGTAACAACTAGGAGGTGGACAACATGGGAAATCCTTATTTATGTCCAAGCTGTAAAACAAACCGAACGCGCTTTAATATCATTGAGCAAAAAGCTACGGCAGTCAAATTAGATCCTCGCTCTGGTAACGTTGTAACAGAATATACCAATGATTCACTAGATGCTTTCCATGCGCCATACCGTGGCCCAGAACGCCGCATTCAGTGCGCAGCATGTGGTTTAATTGAAGATGAATATACATTTGTAAAACACGCTGAAAGCAAGCAACTATCATAAAAAATACCGCCATAGAGGAATGGCGGTATTTTATTACTTTTATAAAACTGCTTCAATAGCCTTTTTTATTTCCATAGACGGACGCTCGCACGCAAAATCTTTACATACATAAATGGTCGACTCACCTCTTTGGTCATAGCTCTCTAGGAAATCAGCATGTGGCATCAGTTCGTTTTTATTCCCAACCAACCATACAACTTCTGGTATAAATGACGTCTTCAAAAGCTGTATTTCTTCTACTTTACCTTTAGTTAACACAACCATTTCTTTTATCCCGATTGCTTGTTCAAGCCGCGCTTGTAAAAACTGCGTATGGCTACTGGCTTGCATTCGAATAAGTGAATAAAACGTTCGCTCCATCTTTTCAACCATTTGTAATAACTTTTCGTTTCCTGTTCGGTGACCTAAACGTAAAAGCTGGCAAACGGCGACGCTATTACCGGATGGGAGAGCACCATCGTACACTTCTTTTTCACGCACAAGCAGTTGCTCTGCATCACTTCCAGTAAAGAAAAACCCGCCTTTGTCTTCATCCCAAAATAATGAAGTCATATTCTCTGCAAGTGCTTTCGCCTTCGTAAGATAATCTACTTTGAGTGTCGCGTCGTAAAGATCGTTATAAGCCCATAATAAAAACGCATAGTCATCAATTAAACCTTTTTCCTTTACTTCTCCTTCACGATAGCGAACCATTAAGCGCTCCGTCTCGTACATATTTTCGTGGATAAAAAGCGCAGCCTGCTCAGCTAGCTCTGTAAATGTTTCATTTTGCAATGTCCGACCCGCTTTTGCTAATGCGCTTATAATCAAGCCATTCCAAGATGTTAAAATCTTATCATCAACGTGAGGGTATATACGTTTTTGACGCTCTTTTAACAGTTTTTCATTGCATTTTTTTAGCTTAGTTTCCGTTTCTTCAACGGATTGTTTACTGCGCTTGGCTAGCTCTTCTATTTCCGTTGGAATTAAATGAAGGTGGTTCTTGCTTTCAAAATTCCCTTCTTCCGTAATGCTATATGCACTGCAGACAAACTCGGCTTCCTCTTCAGTGAAAAGGTTTGTTATTTCTTCTTTTGACCATACGTAATAGGTTCCTTCTGCTCCTTCTGAGTCAGCGTCAATCGCTGAATAGAATGCACCCGTTTGACTATCTCTCATTTCACGAATTAAAAATGTGATACTCTCTTCAATTATTTCACGATAGCGCTGTTTCTTCGTCATTTGATATGCTTCAATATAAGCATGTAGCAACAGCCCTTGGTCATAGAGCATTTTTTCAAAGTGCGGAATCATCCATTGTTGATCTGTTGAATACCTCGCAAACCCACCACCAATTTGATCATAGAGACCGCTTGAGGCTAACGAATCAAGCGTTTTTTCAACCATTAACAGCGCCGTATCATTATTGGTTAATCGATGATATCGAAGCAAAAATGTCAGCGTATGCGGCATTGGAAATTTCGGTGATTGCCCAAATCCTCCATACACTGGATCAAATTGACCAACGAGCTGCTGAAATGCTTGATGAAGGGTAGCTTCATCAATTGTGCTGTCTGAAGGAATATGTACAGAAGCTTTTAAACCTTTTACAACCTGCTCTCCTACCTTTTCAACAAAGGACCGCTCATGCAGAAACTTTTCAGCGAGCTGTGGTAGCGCATCCATCATACCTGGTCTATTATAAGCGCTATTCTTTGGGAAATAGGTACCCGCATAAAACGGTTTTTGGTCAGGTGTTAAAAAGACGTTTAAAGGCCAACCTCCGTGATTGGTCATCATTTGGCATACGCGCATGTAAATGGAATCGATATCTGGTCGCTCTTCGCGGTCTACTTTAATTGCAATAAAGTGTCTATTTAATAAATCTGCGACTTCTTCATCTTCAAAGCTTTCTTTTTCCATCACGTGGCACCAATGACAAGTGCTATATCCAATAGATACGAAAACAGGTTTGTTTTCACGTTTTGCTATTTCAAAAGCTTCTTCTCCCCACGGATACCAATTAACTGGGTTATGTGCGTGCTGTAGCAGATAAGGAGATTTCTCATGAATCAGTGCGTTAGTATATTTTTGCATCTTTACACCTTCTTTCTATAATGATAGTTTACCGCCTTCTATTACTTTCTCCAAATGAACTAGGGTTAGCTCATCATTTATTTTTGTAGTTCTTATCACGAAAAAGCCTTTCTTTTGATAAAGACAAATAGCTGGCATATTCTTTGAAGCCGTTGAAACAGATATCTTAGTAGCTGAATAGTTTTTTTCTACAAAGGCTAGTAATTTTTGAGCAATTCCTTGTTTAAAATGCGCAGGATCAATAAACAACCGGTAAATATCTAACTCTTTCCCCAGCACTTTAAACGAAATAACGCCGGCTAACGTGTCTTCTATGTAGTATCCCAAAAATATCTCTTTAGATTGTTGTAGGTGGAGGAGCGTTTCTTGCAAAGGTGGAATCTGACGACTACGAATAATTGATGCTTCAACTTCGTATGATCGTTTTTGTAAAGCTAAAATGGCTTTTGCTTGCTGATTATTTAGCACACTATTTTCTTTAATCATTTATTCCTCCATCTGTTTGTCTTCTTTACTTTTCTATCATTATAACTTATCTGGTTCTTAACGTTAAAAAAATAAAGTGATTCTGTTCTAAATAGCCGTGCTTGTTGATATGTATAAAAGGACAAAACAACTAGTCTACACACCAAAGGAGAGAAATTAAATGAATAGTAGCTTTTTCAACTTCGACAAGATGTTAACACCTTCTATCATTAAAATTGTCTTCATTATTGTCTCTGTCTTAACCATTCTATTAGGTTTTGGATTTATTGTAAGTGGAATTAATAGCATGTATGGTGGTGGTTCCCTTGTCTTTTTAGGCCTAGCATTAATTGTGGTGGGGCCACTATTTACGCGCATTTACTGTGAAACCCTAATTGTTGTATTTAAAATGCATGAAGCTCTTCATAAAATGGCAGAAATAAAGAATCAAGAATAAAAAAAGCGATGCGGTTTAAACCGCATCGCTTTTTCATCATTGTACTGCTTTTTCAATTTCTTTCGCCATCTCAGCTACTGAAAGTAGTCCCCCACCTGATAAGTACCAGTAGTTCGGATCTAAATAAACAATGTTTCCTTCTTTATAAGCTTTTGTTTTTTTGATTAGCTCGTTTTCTAGCGCTTGCTTAGCAGATGATTCCCCACCTACAACTGCGCTACGATCCACTACAAACAAGTAATCAGGATTCTTCTCTACAATGTATTCAAACGACACGCCTTGACCATGCGTGGAAGCTTCGATACCAGCATCAACTGGCGTAATTCCTAGTTCATCATGAATGATACCAAAGCGTGAGCCTGGTCCATATGCGCTTACTTTTCCTTCGTTAACAAGAACAATTAAACCATTTTTCTTTGAAGCTTGAGCTTCTTCTTTCACAGTTGCCATTGTTTTTTCAACAGCCGCTACCTCTTTTTCTACCTCTGCTTCTTTGCCAAAGATTTCGCCTAACGTTTGTGCATTTTTCTTAAATGAAGTCATATAGTTCTCTGTGTCTAAACCCATATGAATTGTCGGTGCAATCTTTGTAAACTCGTCGTATTGATCAGCTTGACGCCCTGAAATAATGATTAAATCTGGATTGATTTCGCTGATTTTTTCAAAGTCAGGTTCTTTTAATCCTCCTACATTTTCATACTTCTTATCTTCATATTTTGATAGATAAGAAGGCATGCTATCCTGCGGAACACCGGTTACGTTGATTCCTAATTTGTCCATAGAATCTAATGTACCAAAATCAAAGACTACTACCTTATCTGGATTTTTATCTACTTTTGTTTCTCCTAATTCATGCTGAACCGTGATTGTTTCTTCCTTTTTCGTTTCTTTCTTTTCATTGTCTGCAGTCGTGCTACCTTCATTTGATCCGCAAGCTGCAACTATAACTGCAAGCAACGCTGCTAGAAATACCATATATAACTTCTTCATCTAACTTCCATCCTTTTCGCTGTATTTAAAATATATGTGAATTACTCTAATCATAAGCCGCTATTTTCGCACTTCATGTAAAGGGCCCCGCGCTAAACAACCTCTTAATGGATTAAAATAACAATCACCTTGATCTAAGCTGAAAAATAAACGCCTATCTTGTTTCCATCAATTGTTTGAATAGGAATATGCATATCATAGACGTCTAAAAGAACATCTTCTTTAATAATTTCAGAAGTTGCTCCATGCTTAATGAGTTGTCCATTCTTTAAAGCAACAATATAATCTGAATAGCATGAGGCAAAATTAATGTCGTGAATGACAATAATAATCGTTTTCCCTAGCTCATCCACAAGCCTTCTTAAAACCTTCATGATTTGAACAGAATGCTTCATATCTAAATTATTTAAAGGTTCATCAAGTAAGATATAATCCGTATTTTGAGCTAAGACCATTGCAATATATGCTCGTTGCCTCTGCCCACCGCTTAGCTCATCAATATACTTATGCTGCATATCTTCAAGCTCCATATATGCAATCGCTTCATCTATATAAGCTATATCTTCTTTCTTTAACTTTCCTTGTGAATAAGGAAACCTACCAAATGATACGAGTTCTCGAATTGTAAGTCGCATCGTTAAATGGTTTGTTTGTTTTAAGATTGAAATTTTCTTTGCTAATTCGTTGCTTTTTGAGTTCATCACATCGTGACCTTCTAATAGAATCTCACCTTCATCTCTCTTTAAGATGCGACTAATCATAGATAGCAGCGTACTTTTCCCTGCTCCATTCGGTCCGATGAATGACGTAATCTTTCCCTTTTGAATTTGAACAGATACATCATCTATTACTTTTTTGTTTCCGTACTTTTTTGTCACACCGTTAACAGTAATCATGTTCTACTCCCCTTCAATAAAAGATAAAGAAAATACACGCCACCAATAAAGTTAATAATGACGCTGAGCGTTGTTGAAAACGTGAAGACGCGTTCAACAACTAGTAAACCACCTACTAAAGAGAAAATACTAATGATAATAGAGCCACTTAGAAGATACGTGTGGCGATACGTTTTAAATACTTCGTGCGCTACGTTAACAACCAGCAAGCCTAAGAAAGTAATAGGTCCAACCAATGCTGTTGCAATAGAAATAAAGATAGCAATTAACACAAGAAGCTTTTTTGTCACTGCATCATAGTCAATTCCAAGGTTAATGGCTTCTTCTCTCCCAAGTGATAAAACGTCTAAATATTTAACATACCGAGACCCATATACGCTTAGTATGATAATTAATAAGAAAGATAGAAAAAGCAGTTCTGTCTGAACATTATTAAAGCTTGCAAACATTCGATCTTGTACCATTAGAAATTCATTCGGATCAATTAATACTTGCATGAAGGAAGAGACACTTTGGAAAAACGTTCCAAAAATCAACCCAACTAACAGTAAAAAATAAATGTTACTTTTTCCTTCTTTTTTAAACAACATTTGATAGAGAAGCATGGCAAACAAAACCATCCCTACAATGGAAATTGCAAAGTTTATATTTTTATTCACCGTCACAATATTCATTGAACCGAATAGAAAAATAAGAATGGTCTGAATAAGCATATACAAAGAGTCTAATCCAATAATACTTGGCGTTAAAATCCGATTGTTAGTGATTGTTTGAAACACCACGGTGGAAACTGCAATGGAAAATCCTGTTAGGATAATTGCTGCTAATTTCTCTAGACGCCTTGGCAGAATATAGTCCCAATTACCATTTGATTGATAAAATAAAAATAATAAAGTTACGCCAACTGCCACGGTTGCTAAAACTATTAATTTTAATCGATTACTCATAAGCCTTTCTCCTAATCAACATGTACAAGAATATCCCACTACCAATGACGCCAACCATCATACCAATGGAAATCTCGTATGGATAAATGATAACTCGTCCTAAAATATCACAAGTCAGTACAAAAACCGCTCCAAGCAAAGCTGTTTGCGGAAGACTGTTTTTCAAATGATCTCCAGCATATATTGACACAATATTTGGAATGATTAATCCTAAAAAAGGAATCATTCCAACCGTTAATAGTACGATAGATGACACAAGTGCTACGATGACTAACCCAATGTTCACAACCTGCTTAAATGGTAACCCTAGATTGGTAGCAAAGTCCTCTCCCATTCCTGCAATCGTAAATTTATTAGCATACAAGTAGGCAATAATCATCAGTGGAACACTTAAATAGATTAACTCATATTGTCCTGAAATAATGGTAGAGAAATCACCTTGCAACCAAGAGCCAATGCTTTGAATCAAATCATTTTTATAAGCAAAAAATGTCGTTATGGAACCAATGACATTACCAAACATCAAACCAACAAGAGGAATAAAAATTCGATCTTTTACTTTGATAGAATCTAAAATCTTCATAAAGATGAAGGTTCCAATTAAAGCGAAAACAAATGCAACCAACATTTTTTGAATTGGACTAGCTGATGTGAATAACATCAATGCTACCAAAACACCTAAGCGTGCAGAATCCATGGTTCCAGCGGTCGTCGGAGAAACAAATTTATTTCTCGTCAGCTGCTGCATAATCAATCCACATATACTTAAGCTTACTCCAGCAATAATGATGCTAATCAATCGTGGAAAACGACTAATTAGTAGCACTTGAATTTGCTCTTGATCAAAGGATAAGACCCCATAAATATTTACTGGTGATACGCCGATAAATAACGAAATAAGCGATAATAAAAATAGTAAAATAATAAGATACCTAATTTTCACGCTGCTACTCTTCCTTACTATGTATAATTTAAAAATATCAATAACGATAATCATTATCAGTTCATGGTAAAAAATAAAATGATGTCTCCATCACTGGTCTTGTTATCCTCTCACTTATTATATGATAGTGAAAATCATTATCATATGTCAATAGGATTCCCCTATTTTTTTTCTTTATTTCCACTTAAAAACTTGTTTAAACAAGTTTTTAAGTGGAAATAACCTCCATTTGTACTTACATGACAAACGGAGAATACTTATTACCGTAAATTACATCGAATTTTATTTAACGTTGACAAGCAGGTAGCTAACTCTTCTTCTGTTAACCCCTCTGACGCATCATTAATTGTTTGCTGTGCTAGTTTTTCTAATTCCAACTGGATGTCTTTCCCATATTATGTTAGATAAATTAAGTTAATTCGACGATCCGTTATATGTGGAACTCGCTTTACTAACTCACGCTTAATCATGTTATCAATTAGACGTGATACGCTTGCTTGATCGCGTTCATTTTGAATAGCTAGCTGATTTTGAGTTTGGCCATCTTTTTCATATAGTCGACTCATAATCTGCCACTGCTCATATGTAAGTGGATAATTGTTATTTTTAAAATGATGATTTAAACGGTTCATCATTAAGCGTGAGGCGTGAAACAATCGATATCCTAGTGAATCATCTAATTTATAGCTTTCCTTGTTCATGCTTCCGTGCACCCCTTTTGGTTTAGTTTATCGTACCTTCGTATAAATGTCTATGTACAATCTACGTAAATGCATATTAACTCTTTATATTCGGAATACTACTAATACAATTTCAGTGGCCAAAGGAGATTTGTTATGTCAGTTGTAATAGTAACAGCAATCCTCGAAGTAAAGCCAGGTTCTGAGGAAAAACTATATGATGTCTTGCTAAACGTATTGGCACCCTCAAAAAGCGAAAATGGCTGTATTCGATATGACCTGCATCGATCTATTGACAATCCCTCCACCTTTGTTTTCTACGAACAATGGCGAGACAAGCATGCTTTAGATGAACATTTATCGAGTGCTCACTACAAAAATTATCAGAAACAAACAGAAGCTCTCACTTTAAATCGTACGGTTCATTTATTAAAGCCTGTAAATCCTTAAAATAAAAAATCACCCTTTGTTCTCTTTTACTATTTACGCTATAATGAAGAAGCTCTTTAGTTGCTTTTCTCTTATATATTATTAAGCTAAGAGCAATTTTTGTTTCAAACAGAAAGGATAAACATATGTTTTCAATTCGTGAATACACCGTAGAAAAATTGCAAGATCCATTTGGAATGTTACCAGGTGAACGCTATGAGTTTCACCTTTATATCGACGTAGATGAAGAAGATGAACTATATACAGGCAGTGACTTAGGTCTCCGAACACTTTATATTATTAATGATGGCAAATCTTCTATTTCTCAACCTTATTTCTATGAAATCTCTACTAATAAGGTGTTAGATTTTGAACTAGAAGATGACGAAGCTGTTGAAGTTCAAGCATTTTGTAGCAAGCATCTAGAAGCTGAAAAAACAGGAGAATAAACAAAAAGAGGCTGGGACATAGGTAATTCAGCCAATGATAAATCTGAACGATCGAGAGTTCCTCACTTTTAATCGTTCAGGTTATTTTGATTGTGAAAACAATTTTGGAGACAAGATGGAATGGAACGAACTTATTCTGACAACGTAAAGAGGTGAGAAAAGGTTTTGTTATGTTCCATCCTCTTTTTATTTCTTTTTTTCTTCATGTTCCATTAGTTTTTTTACTATTTCTGTAGGCTTCCAGCAGTTAAACTGGTAGGATGGTTTCGTATCATATCCCAACCTGGAACAAAAATACTTCATTCCATTTTCAAGCTTTATACTTCTAAAATGCTGACAGGTTGCACAACAGTGAAAATCCCGCACGGTTCTTCCCCCTTCTTCTTATCTTTTCTTGTATAATAAGTATATTATATTATCACTTTGCGTGTACTTAACATATGCTTCTAAGAACGCGAGTGCAAAACAGCTCTCACCTTATACGTAGATTACCTTTTTTATAGAAAGGAGGATTCGATGGAGTTTCTACAAGTACTACTTCCTATTTTCGGCATTTTTGCTCTTGGATTTATCGGCCAAAAGACCATTGGTTTTGATGCAAAAAACATTTCAAAAATGTCATTGTATCTAATGTCTCCTGTACTTGTCTTTCAAACGTTTTATACGAATCTAATATCTGTTACATATTTGTACCTAGGCGCTTTTTTACTCATTCTTTGCTTATCAATCATTGCGGTTGTCAGGCTAATTGGGTTTATCCGGAGTTATTCAACAACGGAAACATGTGGAATGATTCTCGCTTCTGCATTTATGAATAACGGTAACTACGGAACTCCTGTAGTCTTATTAGTATTCGGAGCGATGGGATTAGATATTGCAATTGTACTAATGGTTCTTCAACAGCTCATCATGTGTACCGTTGGGGTTTACTATGCTGCAAAAGGCAGTCCCGAGGCGAACGGAATCAAATCTGCTTTGCGTGCTGTTGCAACAATGCCAATTGTATACGGAGCCATCTTAGGGCTGACTTTTCAACTTCTACATATTACGCTAAGTCCACCCGTTGAAGAAGCAGTTAGCTTAGTAGCAAGTGCGACAATTCCAACAGTTATGATTGTTCTAGGGATGCAGCTTGCTAATATCAAGTTAAAAAACATTGCGTTTCGCAAACTGTCTTTTTCGTTATCATTAAAATTATTAGTTTCACCAATTCTTGCATTTATCATTGTTCAATTTTTACCGATTGATCAAATGACAAAGCAAATACTCATTATTATGGCTGCCATGCCAACAGCAGCTAATACCACAATGTATGCGCTCGAGTATAACACTGACACCGAGTTTGTCTCATCATCCACGCTTATCAGCACTTGTTTGAGCCTTATTACTCTTCCGATTGTATTGAGCGTTGTAGTCTAAATAAAAAGAGACTGAGACATAAGTAGTTCAGCCTCTACTATACCTGAACGATTGAGAGTTCATAACTTTTAATCGTTCAGATTTTTTGGTTGATTGTGAAAAAATGTTGGAAACAGGGTGGAATGGAGCGTAGGTCACTCGACTCCTGCGGGAAAGGGAGTGAAAACGGAGATCCCGCAGCGCAGCGAGGAAGCTCAGGTTCCTCCCCGCGGAAAGCGAGTGACCGTAGCGCAATGGAACGAACGTGTTGAGACAAATCAAAGAGATGGGAACAGCGAGTGTTCGTCTTTTAGAAGCCATCATTTTGTTATGTCCCAAACTCTTTTTTTATCATTTTTTAAAAATCCCGAACGGTTTTCCAATCGGAAGCACTTCTCTTCCAAAATGCGTATTCAATACTGCGGCTGCCGATCCATAGAATGACATAATTGCAATTAAAAGCTCTGAAAAAGCAGCTAATAAATGTGTGACATGGTACATAACATTAAACGAACTCAATGATAAACCAATAAATAAGAAATCGATAAGAACAAAAATAATGAAAAGAACTTTATTCGTTTCCATTGCTCCAACTGTCATAAATAAGCTGAAAATTAAATAGCCGATAAAAGCCATACCTAATTGTCGCCCATCAACTACTGCGAGTTCTTCTCCAAAAGCCCCTAGCTGCATTAACCATGAAGCAGCTACACCGAACCAGAACAATCCGAATGCTCCAAATGCAGTCATACCAAACGTATTATTATGCTTGCCATCTTGAATAGCTGCGAACAATTGCGCAAGACCACCTAAGAAAATAGCCCACGGCAAAATAAAAGCTAATCCATCTGTTAAGCCCAGCTTTTGTGATGATGCTACTAGCGTCACCATTGCCAAACCGAATAACCCAATAGCTGATGGATCAGCAGTGGTAATCTTTACTTCTTGTGCTTTAACTTGACTCATTCTTTACCTCCTAAAATACACATGCTTAAATAAGGTACTTGTTTATTGAGAAGCTGTCAATACATTTTTGTAAAATAGAAAAAGCTACCTTAAATAAGGTAGCTTTTAACGATTTAAATTAAAGTTTTACAACGTTTTCAGCTTGAGGACCACGTTGACCTTCAACGATTTCAAACTCTACGCTTTGGCCTTCTTCTAATGTTTTGAATCCGTCTGTTTGAATAGCTGAGAAATGAACGAATACGTCATTTTCTCCTGGAACTTCGATGAACCCAAATCCTTTTTCACTATTAAACCATTTTACTGTACCTTTAGTAGCCATAAAAAAACCTCCAAAAAAATGTAAAAAATTTAATATGTTACTCTATATTTACACCGTAAATAAAAAATTCACATATTATAAAGACTTTCTACTACGAAGTAGATCTCCTTTATAACACGTGAATTGTGTATCAACCATCTAGTTCGCAATAAATCCTCTCATTCTGAAATAAGTGAGAGCACTTAATTTTTTATTTAAAAATTAAAAATGTTTACGTTTTCATTCTACAATAACTTTTTCTAAAATGCAAGAGAGAACGGTAGTTTTTTACATTCTTCTTTTCTTGATTTAAAAAAGAATACAAAGCCGAATCAACAGGTTCGGCTCTCACCTCTCTATTATGTAAGCATATTGTCTAAATCTTCATCGATGACTTCTTTACGCTTATTTTGTAGCGTTTCAAATAACAATCGTGCTTCTACTTCTGTTAAAGCAAAGGTTGTTTTCTCATGTTCATTCCCTGTTTCGCTTCGTATAATCAATAAGCTTTCTTCAATTCCACGGTTCATTTTTACCACTCCTTTTTGGCTTAGTATAAGCTTATTTCAAATTTCTATGTATGTTTTCACCTCGTTTAATGAAAGCTAACGAACGAAAATTATTTCACAAGGAGGAATGAGACATGATAAAAAAATCACTTTTTGTAGCAGTTAGTTTCGCAACAATTTTATCATTATTTGGTTGTAACACTACAGACCAAGGAAAAGATGGCCTCATTAATGACGATACGGTCCGCAACGTTTCATATGAAAATGAAATGGATAACAATATGAATGACGTAACGCAAGAAAAAAAGCGTGATCAATATGCTGAATCACGCATGGAAGTAGCAAACGGTGCAGCCGATCGAGTAAATGCATTAAGTGAAGTGAAAAATGCAAACGTTGTTATAATGAATCGTGATGCGTATGTTGCAGCAGTTTTAGAAGATAAAAAAGAAGGCAAGTTAACAAAAGAAATGGAAACAAAAATTGCTGATGAGGTTAAAAAATCTAACAGCAACATTCAAGAAGTATATGTTTCAACAAACCCATATTTTGTTAATCGCATGAATAGTTATGTTAACAAGTTGGAAGATGGACAGCCAATTACCGGCATTATCAACGAATTTAATGAAGTAGTACGCCGAGTATTTCCGAACAATCGTTAATTAAAAAAGGCCAAATGCGGCCTTTTTTTGTTTTAGAACGTGTACATATTTTTAATCAAAAGGCACCATATTAAATAGTAGAAAGCAACAATTTTATTGGTAATTTATTCTAATTTTTAAAGAATAAATACATGTTTTAATATTCATAATATTTTTACTTTATTTTTATTTAGTAAGCGGTTTCATTGGCTTTATTTATGTAATCAAGCGGGTTTCATTTCAAAAAATTCGTGTTTAATAACTTGATACTCTGGGAAAAGTTTGTTAGCTTAAAAAACCGTAAGCTGTTTATATGACACGATTTTCCACAAGTCATATATAAAAACAGAAAAAGGAGAGATATTGTGGATATTAGTTTATTTATTTCACTAGCAATTTATTTTATAGGGATGCTGGCTATCGGTTGGTATGCTTATAAAAAATCTACTGATGACATTTCAGGCTATATGCTAGGTGGTCGTGGACTTGGTCCTGCTGTAACAGCCCTATCAGCTGGTGCATCTGACATGAGTGGTTGGATGTTAATGGGTTTACCAGGTGCTATGTATGCTACAGGAGTATCTAGTTTATGGATTGCCGTTGGTTTAACAATCGGAGCTTACCTAAATTACCTAATTGTTGCTCCGCGTCTTCGAACGTACACAGAAGTAGCAAATGACTCCATTACAATCCCAGATTATTTTGAAAACCGCTTCAATGATACATCCAAAGTTCTTCGAACAGTATCAGCCATCGTTATTTTTGTCTTCTTCACTCTTTATACTTCTGCTGGAATGGTATCCGGTGGTACATTATTCGAGTCTGCGTTTGGTTTAGACTATCGAATTGGTTTATTTGTAACAGCAGGTGTTGTTATTGCTTATACACTATTCGGTGGATTTTTAGCGGTAAGTTTAACCGACTTTGTACAAGGTATTATTATGTTTATCGCTCTTGTTCTTGTACCGATTGTAGCGTTTACTGAATTAGGCGGTGTTGGAACAACGTTTGATGTAGTTCGTGACATTGACCCAGCGTACTTAGATTTCTTTAGAGGTACAACGGTTGTTGGAATTATCTCATTCTTAGCTTGGGGTCTTGGCTACTTTGGGCAACCTCACATTATTGTTCGATTCATGGCTATTTCGTCTATTAAAGAGTTAAAACCAGCTCGCCGAATCGGTATGGGATGGATGATTATTTCCATTATCGGTGCAATGTTTACTGGATTAATTGGTATTGCTTATGTTGACCAAACTGCAACCACATTAGCAGATCCAGAAACAATCTTTATTAAATTCGCACAAGTATTGTTCCATCCATTTATTACAGGGTTCTTACTAGCAGCGATTCTTGCTGCAATCATGAGTACAATTTCGTCTCAGCTACTTGTAACATCAAGTGCTATTACGGAAGACTTTTATAAAGCGTTTTTCCGTCGCAAAGCAACAGATAAAGAACTTGTCTTAGTAGGACGTCTATCTGTACTAGGTGTCGCAATCATTGGTATTCTCTTATCATTAGATCCAAATGATACGATTTTGGGTCTTGTAGGTTATGCATGGGCCGGGTTCGGTTCAGCATTTGGCCCTGCAGTTTTACTAAGTCTATACTGGAAGAAGATGACTCGTTGGGGTGCTCTTGCCGGTATGATTGTTGGGGCTGCTACGGTATTAATTTGGGTAAACGTACCTGGATTAAGCGAAGCACTTTATGAAATGATTCCTGGTTTCGTACTAAGCTTCTTAGCTGTCGTCGTTGTCAGCTTGTTAACGAAAGATCCTTCAACGAAAGTTCAAGGTACTTTCGTTGAAATGGAAGAAACATTAGAAGAAGAAACTAAATAAATCCAAACGAAAGCTCGCAAACATCTTTTTGCGAGCTTTTTATTTTCTATACGTAGCCCAAGCTTTTTCTTCATACGTATATAGATAAGAGCTTATAAGGAGGTTTATAGCATGCATCCATCCATGTTTCCATATAATCACCAGCCCCCACCATCACGTGAAGGAAATGAGCGTGAGCTAAAAGTGATAGGAGAAGGCCGTATTACGGCTGTTCCAGATGGCATTTCCATTATTATCGGTGTTCGTACAGAAAACCTAAGCGTACAGCAAGCATTAAAAGAAAACACTACCGTTTCCAATACAATGATTGATGGCTTTCAAAATGCTGGAATTGAACAAAGTGATATTGAGACCGCATCGTTTACTATTAACCCAAAATATGACTACACTGATGGCAAAACGACATTAGTTGGATACGAAGTACAGCATTTATTTGAAGTTCATGTTGCAGATATTAAACAAGCTGGTGAAGTGTACGCTATCTCTGTTGCAAGCGGTGGAAACGTAGCAGAAGATATTCGTTTTTTTGTGAAAGATCCGATACCCTATGAAAAGCAAGCACTTTCTCAAGCCGTTCAGCACGCTGGAGAGAAAGCAACGGCTATTGCAGACACCCTAGGCGTTGCCTTAAACCCTATTCCGCTGGAAGTCACTGAACGGACTCAGCAGCCCCCTGGTGGCTATGTAGTGGCAGCTAAGACACTTGGGTCTGCTCCACCGATTCAAACGCAGTCTCTGACAGTTGTATCAGCTGTAGAAGTGACATACAGGTACTAGAGTATGTGTGCTAAACTAATACGTATATTAATAAAAGGAGTTTATGCATCGTGATATCAGATGAACAATTGTTTAGCGCCTATCAAAAACTTTGGGTAAATCGCTCTTTTTCCAACCAAGATAATCTTTCCGTTAAAGAAAAGTTATCCTATGCTATTCAAAAGGATTTACGTGATGAAATGACGCATCCTCGCGTTCGTAAATCTCCTGAGGTAAAATATGAACTGGCCGTTCAGCGGATTAACAATAGCAGTCTTGCTCATAGTGAACAGCTGGCTTTAATCGACCTGTATACAAAACTACTCAGAAATTGCTAAAAAAGAGGTTGTTTCTATTTAAATCTAGAAACAACCTCTTTTCTTCTATTATTATTTAGTTACGGCTTTTTCTTGAAAAGAAATTAGAGCATTATTAAAATCTTCTTTTAAATCCTCATACTCTTCCAGTCCAACTGATAAGCGTAACAGCGATTCTGTAATACCTTTTTCATCTCTCACTTCTTTTGGAATACTAGCGTGAGACATTGTTGCTGGGTGTGTTAAGATGGATTCAACTGCGCCTAAACTTACACCAATCGAAGATAAGCGCACGTTTTTTAATATATGCTGTGCGAGTTCATCATTGTTTAATTTAAACGAAATAATTGCTCCGTATCCGTTTGCCTGCTCAGTAATCAATTCATAATCAGGATGTGTCTTCAGCCCTGGGTAATAAACCGCTTCGACGTCACGTTGCTCTTCAAACCATTTCGCTAGCTCTAAAGCCGTTTGTTGTTGCTGATCTAACCTTACTTTTAATGTTTTAATGCCTCGTAGAAATAAGAAGCAATCCTGTGGCCCTAAAATAGCTCCAAATGCGTTTTGAACAAACTTTACTTCATCAGCAAGCTTTTCATCACTTACAACAACCAATCCACCAATTACATCGCTATGTCCACTAATATACTTTGTCGCACTATGAATGACGATATTTGCCCCTAAATTAATTGGTTGCTGCAAGTAAGGTGTCATAAACGTATTATCAACGATTGTTAACAGGTCATAGCGTTTAGCTAACGCTGCAACGCTTTTAATATCCGTTACCTGTAAGAATGGATTTGATGGGCTTTCAATGTAAATCGCTTTTGTTTGGCTCGAAATGACTTCCTCTACTTCCTCTACATTTGTCATGTTGACAAATGTAGTTTTAATACCAAACTTTGAAAATAATCTTGTTAATACGCGATATGTGCCACCATAGATATCGTTTGAAACGATAATTTCATCGCCTGCTTCAAATAAACAAAGAACAGATGATACAGCGGCCATTCCTGATGAAAAAGCAAACCCAGCAGCTCCATTTTCAAGCTGTGCAATCGTATTTTCTAAAGCTTCTCGTGTTGGATTACCTGAACGCGAATAGTCATAGCGCCCACCGTTTGTTTCGTCTTCTAGATTGAAAGTAGACACTTGATAAATGGGAACATTTACCGCTCCAAAATGTCCATCAATACCTGTTTTTGCATGAATTAAATTTGTACCAAATGAGTGTTTATTTGTTGTATGCATCAAATGCCTCCTTTAAGTCTTGAATTAAATCCTCTGCATGTTCAATCCCAACAGATAAGCGTAATAAGCAATTCGTTACGCCAACTCGATTTCGTATTTCTTCTGGAATATCTGCGTGAGTCTGACGAGCTGGGAACGTCATTAAGCTCTCCACACCACCTAGACTTTCAGCAAAGGTAATCACCTTTATATTCTCAAGTAAGACTGGCACAATTTGCGGGTCCGTTACAGCGAAGGAAATCATTCCGCCAAAGCCTCCTGCTTGTTGCTTCATTACGTGATAGCCTGGATGAGATTCAAGACCTGGATAGTACACTTTCTCAACCAGCTCATGTGAAGTCAGCCAATTCGCAATTTTCAGCGCATTTTCATTGTGTTTCTCCATGCGCAAAGCAAGCGTTTTAATACCTCGCAGCAACAACCAGCTATCTTGCGGACTTAAAATTGCACCTGCTGCATTTTGATAAAAGCGAATTTTTTCACCTAGCTCACGACATCGTGCAACGACTAACCCGGCTACTACGTCATTGTGACCACCAATGTATTTACTAGCGCTATGAATAACGATATCCGCTCCAAGAGAAAGAGGTCTTTGATAATAAGGTGACATAAACGTATTATCCACAATTGTTAACAAGTTACTTTCTTTAGCAAGTTCAATTATTCCTTTTAAATCCGTTACGTGCATCATTGGATTTGTCGGTGTTTCAATAAATAACGCTTTCGTATTCTGCTTTAATACTGCTTTAACTTGGTCTAAATGAGCTGTATTTACATACGTTACTTCTACACCTTGTTCTGCAAAAATATCATTTAAAACTCTGTATGTACCACCGTATAAATCTTCAGAGACGATTAAATGATCACCGTTTTTAAACAAAGCAAGTACAGCCATAACTCCTGCCATTCCCGAAGCAAATGCCGCTCCAACTTCGCCTTCTTCTAACGCAGTGATTGCATCTTCTAACGCTGTTCTTGTTGGATTAGCTGTTCTAGCATAGTCATATCCTGTGCTTTCTCCTAAACGGGGGTGTGCAAACGTAGATGCTTGGTAAATAGGTGTTGTAATGGAACCTGTAGCAGGGTCTCGATTGACGCCCGAACGAACAAGTAGTGTTTCAATATGCATAATGTCCTCTCCTCTTTGCAGTAAATAAAAAAAACTCTTCACAGATGGAAGAGCGTTCGCTTAATCACGACTTCTCTCATCTGTTAAAATACAATTGTTAAAATACAATCGTATTTCACAGGAATTAGCACCGTTCAAACTCACTGACTAACATATGGTTTGATGGTTGCCGGGCTTCGCAGGGCCAGTCCCTCCGCCACTCTGGATAAGAGTTTTATTAAGTTAATTATTCATTGTGTATACTTTAATAAAAATAACAAAGAATGTCAATAGAATTTTCTAAACAATTTCAATTATCTCATTTATTCAAAAAGACTTCATTGATTTTCTTATATAGGCTGCTCTGTCTTTAATAAAGTCACAAATAAACGCAGGTTCTTGATAAAAAGTAGCTAACTTGTGCTGTATATACGGATCTTTCTCTACATAAGGCAAAATCAGCTGGTGGAGTGCTTCAATCTTTGGTTTCATATAGTTAACAGTGAACTGATGATTTAGCGCAGAATTCATTTTTTCAATATATTGTTTCTTAAATTTTGATATGGCCAAAAGTCGTGCTGTTAACGTATTAAACCCTTCCATTCTCACATAGTTACTTTCCATTTCATCTCCGTTGACATCGCGCCCCCACGTAGCATCATAGTCCCAAGGAAGGAGTTCAAAGCACTTCGTATCACTGTTCCGGTACAAAGCATAGTTATGAACAAAACCATCAAAGTTTTGAAGACAAATTACTCCCACCAACCAGGCTAAATAGCGATCTACCTCCAAGTGCTCTTCAATGTTATCTTCAAACTCTTGATTCGTCCATGTATTCAAGTTATAAATAAAATATTCTAACGCTTCTTCATCTTTTCCGTACGCTACTTTTGTTTCGTATCCTGATTGAAGCGATTCTTTTGGCTTCTCATCCAAATCACTCATTAACGAGAAGTTGGCATCTCCGTCTACAGCGTAAAAGATAGAGCCTTTTGGCAAGCTACGCTTTGTTAAGAAGTACTCGTTTACCGATTCTAACTGTAAATAAACACCTTCATTTTTCCCGTTAATGGTGAGATGAACAAACTGTGATTTCGGTGATAGTACGCCAAGGTCTGAAAAGAAATCGAGCGATAGTTTATTGCGAACTAGCGATGGATCTTTATATTCTGCATTGAGATGAATTTCGTTGGTCTTCCCGAATTTATTTGGTGAATAAAACTCTATATAGTACGATTTCTTTCTCATTTCTCGGATGTGTGATCCCCTTAGAGTTAAGCCTATTTCATACCTCTTTTTATGAACTTTCATCACTGCGGGTATGGAATCTTCAGACCAGATGTCGGCCTTTAGTTCTTTAAAGTCCCGAACATTAGCAAAAACAGAATAGGTGGCAATTCCCATCTCTTTCCCTCCTTTTGGATACATTTTAAATTATATGAGCTCCTCTCCCACCGAGATGCTAGAAACTCCTTGGTTATTTCTTAAAATTCCACGTTTATCTCATAGCAAGTACGGCGTATTAAGCGTATCTTATGGTGAAAGGCAAAAAAATGATTCTCATAAGGAGGTTTTTAGATTGTATATTCAATCTAAGCGTATTCGTAAAGCTGCTGAATCTTTACAAAAATCAGAGCTAGGCAGATTTATGTATCAAGAACCAAAAGGTCATAGCTCAAAATGTTCATCTAAAAAAACAGCTCTTTCTCACAAAAAGACGGAGAAAAAGACAGAAAAGAAAACAGAGAAAAGAACGGAAAACAAGTACTGTACGAAAAGCTCACGTTCTCACAAAAAGCATCGTTCTCACAAAAAAGTAACGTGCTTCTGTAAAGAAAAGCATTCTCATAAAAAGCACCGTTCTTGCAAAAAACACTCTCACTCTACAAAGCACTCTTATAAAAAGCACCGCTCTTGCAAAAAACACTCTCACTCCACAAAGCATTCTCATAAAAAGCACCGCTCTTGCAAAAAACACTCTCACTCCACAAAGCACTCTCATAAAAAGCACCGTTCTTGCAAAAAATACTCTCACTCTACAAAGCATTCTCATAAAAAGCACCGTTCTTATAAAAAACATTCTCATTCCACAAAACACTCTCATAAAAAACACCGCTCTGAAAAGAAAAAAACATGTTTCTGTAAAGAAAAACACTCTTACAATAAGCATCAACCTTCTCAAACGTTTAAACATTCCCATAAAAAAGAGAAACACTCTTCAAAAAAATATGGTCACAAGAAAAAAATTGGGCATTCACACTTACCTAACTTAACAAGCCATCCAATTACAGGCAAAAAGCCAGTTAAAAAATGTGACCATTCTCCTTGCTTCTGTAATCACCCATTCAACCGCTTCTTTAGATAAAACATTACATGCTCTACAAGATGTTATAGCTTCTTGTAGAGCCTTTTTATTCCATTTACATGCTATACAATTCTTTATATTTTAAAGATACCTGTAAACCCTTTTACTAAGTTTGTTAATTGATTCATTGCTCCCATCATCTGTCCCGCTGTATTCATCATTTTATTAACGTCATAATTTCCGTCTGAAGATTTAAATTGAGACATTAAAGAATGAAACTGGTTAGGCTGTTGCTTCATTTGCTGATTACCTTTTGGATAAGGATTTGGAAAAGGCATTCCATTTTGATAAAAAGGGTATTGCTGTTGGTTGTTTACATATTGCATTTGGGGTGGAACTTGAGCATAAGGCTGTTGCGGCAACTCTGTATGATGCCATGGGTGCTGATGATATTCTGGAAATGGGTACACCTGACTTAAATCAAACCGTTCTTCTTCCCATTGATTCTGCATGTAGTATGGATAAGGATTCTGTTGATTATACATACTGGCTCGCTACCTCCCTTTAAAAATTTTATTATATGGTATGTAGGTACTCAATCTCAGGTGACGCACTACACCTTTTATTTTTCACTTTATATTTAGAAGAACGTTGTGAAAAATGTTAGTTTCTGTCGAAAGTTTAAATTTTTCAAAAAAACGAGATAATTTTAATCTATGTTACGATAACTATAAGTGATGCTAACAAGACAAGCACACAAAATGGACAAAATGGGGATAAGGAGTGAATTTACATGTATGTGAACGAGCTTCAACAAGCTTTTATGGCTAAAAAACAGTATGAGCCAACTTCAAGTAATGAGCTGCTAGACTTCGCGCAGCAGCAGTATTTAAAAGGTTGTTTAACATTATCCGATTATAAAATCGCCGTTCGTGAGTTAGAACAAATCGGAGCTTCAAAACCCGAATTTGCACACGAGAATTAATTGTACTACATTGCCCTCAGCTAATTGACTGAGGGCTTTTCTATATTTAACTACTTATACTCACCGCTACTGTGACGCATATTAAAAAAGATCGTCCATTTCATTTCAAGGAGGAGTTTCGATGAGTCGAGGAAAACACTTTAACCATAAAAAGCAAGGGCATGAACCAACCGTTTCGCAAGCGGGGCAGCCCGTTACACCAAAACACACTCAAAAAGTGGATTATGTAATCAATACAGTCGGTACGGAAGACGATCCTGCTGTTAGCATCCACGTGCAAAAAGATAACGATTAATTCAATTACAACACAGCAAAAGAGACTGAGACATAAGTAGTTCAGCCTCTACTATACCTGAACGATTGAGAGTTCATAACTTTTAATCGTTCAGGTTTTTTGGTTGATTGTGAAAACAATGTTGGAAACAGGGTGGAATGGAGCGTAGGACACTCGACTCCTGCGGGAAAGAGAGGAAAAACGGAGATCCCGCAGCGCAGCGAGGAAGCTCAGGTTCCTCCCCGCGGAAAGCGAGTGACCGTAGCGCAATGGAACGAACGTGTTGAGACAAACCAAAGAGATGGGAACAGCTAGTGTTCGTCTTTTAGAAGCAATCATTTTGTTATGTCCCAAACTCTTTTACTGTTTAATCAAACTTAACCGTTCATTAAAATGGACTCTAATACGTACTTATTTGATTGATACATTTGCTTAAAGCGCTTGTCTCGCGTCTCTTGATAAAAAGACTGGAGCACTACGTTTTGCAAGTTTTCACGAAGGGTATCTACTTGATTGATGTGAATATATTTAGGCTTTGTTTCTTTGAGCCACTTGGTAACAAGATCCGTCCACATATCTAACTCATAAAAAAACTGATCAACATATGGTTTGACCTCCCCAAAGAAATTCATCTCATACTCTGAATTACTTTTAATAGTGGATAAACGAGTAAGAGCTAACTCATTATAGTGATGTAGTACCTTTGTTGCTTCTATCATTAAATTCATATTTGTCACCTCAACGATGACATTGTACCATAAATCATCGTTACACTGTACGTAGTAGTACTTCTCTTCTCCGCCATTCTGATTGAGGTGGGATTTCATAGGCTGCAGCTTCAATTTCTCGTAACGACTCGTCAATACGCTGAACGTGATTGCTATATACTTCTTCATAAGTAGTAAACGCTTGATTAACTTGTGAAGATAATGTATCTTCTACAACATCTATTTGCTCTAATACATTATCGAATAAACTTAACACTTCGTTCGTATTTACCATTTTCAGCTTCATAGCCATCCCTCCAACTTTTCGTTTAACTACCTATTCTCTTTTTATTTTTAATCTACCTTCACACATGACAAAACTAGTTTCCATTCGGCAAAGAAAGATGTTTTACGCAGAAAATGTTTTAATTTGCACGAATTGAAATGAGGATGAGTGAAAACACTATGATTAGATTGTGCAAGAAACACGTATTGTATGTGCAGTCAACTTTGTTACAACATTCATTTGGAGGTGTAAGAAGTGGCAAATAAGCATGAACAAAAACAGCCAAAAAACAAGCCTGAAACAAAAACATTTGGTGACCCTAAAAAATTAAACGGACCAAACCGTCCGTCTACGTAATATGTCCACCTAGATGAGGCTGGACATAAGTAATTCAGCCAATGATAAACCTGAACGATTGAGAGTTTCTCACTTTTAATCGTTCAGGTTTTTTGTTGATTGTGAAAACAATGGAGATCCCGCAGCGCAGCGAGGAAGCTCAGGTTCCTCCCCGCGGAAAGCGAGTGGCCGTAGCGCAATGGAACGAACGTGTTCAGACAAACTAAAGAGATTGGAACAGCTAGTGTTCGTCTCTTAGAAGCAATCATTTTGTTATGTCCCAAACTCATCTAAAAAACTTCTTTATTCCTACCAAGACATGCAGCTGCTTCTGTTTATTTTGGTACCACTCCGTAATCGGCATAGGTGCGGATAAATCAAGACTCTTCATTAATTTCTTCTCTCTACGCTTTGAAATTCTCCACTGTCCCCTTTTTTTCTCATGATGTGGAACAATTGGAAAGGTCATTCGCAAATAGGGTGTGTCTCTTCTTTTAGACCGAAATACATACTGTTCATAATCAACGCGTGATCCTGTATGAACAGTCGACATTGAAAACTGAAGGAACTTTGGATACAACGCTTGTAAAAACAACAGTTCACCGAGCTTTTTACCAAGCTTAATTCGCTCATCTACCTTGGTGAAGCTATGTACGGAGCACCCATAAATTTCACCTTCCATTGTAGGGAACAAAACGGAACTAAAATGCAAAGAGTCCTGAAAGTGAAATACTAAGCGATGAAACACTTTCTTCTGGTAGAAAGGATGTGCTATCACCGCTGGCTCAATAATATGCTGTTCATTAATAATGAGAGCATGCATAAGCTCAATTTCTTTCTTCCTTTCCCAAAAGACAGTCCATTTTTCGTGCATGAACGGAGATACATCAAAATATTCAAGAAGGTGAAAATAAGACTTCTCGTGTTTTTTTGATATTTCATATAGCAGCAGCTGTGGAAAAGCGTCTTGAAAGATCAGCCAATTCGCTCGCTCGTACGTTAAAAACAATAAATCTCGCGTTTCTATAGATAGTAGCTCAGGAAACCACTTTCCCTGCAAGTCACACATATTCCAGCCTGCGTTTCGTGAAACCATGCTAGCAAGAAACGACCACTTTACTTCAGGATGATTATTGTAAAAAGTTGCGTAAGCTTCTGTTCTTGATATATTATCAATGTTCAACTGTTTTGTTTTGAGCCTAATTGTTTCCACTACTTGCTGTTCAAAGCTTGTCAACATGCTGCTTTCTTCCTTTACATTTGGTATGAACACTAAGTATGTTTTCATTCTACCTCAACTGAAATTTGGTATAATAGAGTGTGCGTGTGTGAAATTAAGTAAAGGAGTGATGTGCATGATTCGTTATCCTAACGGAAAAGCATATAACCCTGCTAAGCCTCCCAACAGTCCTTCCCGGGCGAAAGTTGAGTCCGTATACAGTAATCGAGGTATGACTTTGGAAGAAGATTTAAATGAAACCAATGAGTATTATTTAGCACAAGGAATAGCAGTGGTTCATAAAAAACCTACGCCGATTCAAATTGTGAACGTTGACTATCCTAAGCGAAGTGCTGCAGTTATTAAAGAAGCTTATTTTAAACAAGCTTCTACAACCGATTACAACGGCGTATACAAAGGAAAGTATATTGATTTTGAAGCAAAAGAAACAAAAAATAAAACGTCTTTTCCCTTGCGTAATTTTCACGAACATCAAATTCAACATATGAACCAGATCGTGAAACAAAATGGAATCTCATTCGTTATATTAATGTTTACTTCTTTGGAAGAAATATACCTTTTTGAAGCACCGTCCCTTTTTCCCTATTGGCAAGATATGAAAAAAGATGGACAAAAATCCATCCCAAAAGCCGATATTGAAAAAAAAGGACATTTAATCGAACTTGGTTACCATCCTAGAATCGATTACATAAAAACTATAGATAAATTGTATTTTTAAGAGTATGATATATATGTTTACGGAAATCATTCTCTTACAATTGTTTGAAAGGTAGGAGCTTTTATGTCAGATAATTATCGCTCGCGTGAAGAACGAAGACGAGCAATGAATGACAACAAACAAACGAACAAACCACAAGGAAACAAGAAAAAAGGCGGCATTTTCCGCAAGATTGTTGCTGCAGTTTTCATTTTAGGTATTATTGGACTGATAGCTGGTGTTGGAACCTTTTTCGCATTAATAAGCGATGCACCTAAAGTTGACGACTCTGTTTTAAAAGACTCGTTTTCATCTAAGATTTACGCAAACGATGGAAAAACGGTCCTTAAAGAAGTCGGAGGCGAAAAGCGTACATACGTACAATATGATGAAATTCCTCAGACTGTTAAAAATGCGTTCATTGCAACCGAAGATGTTCGCTTTTATAAACACCATGGAATTGACTTTTATCGAATTGGTGGCGCTGTAGTGGCCAACTTCAAAGAGGGCTTTGGATCAGAAGGCGCAAGTACCATTACGCAGCAGGTTGTGAAAAATTCATTTTTATCACCTGAAAAAACCGTAAAGCGTAAAGTACAAGAGATGTGGCTCTCTTATCAGCTAGAACGTAAATATTCAAAACAGCAAATTCTTGAAATGTACCTAAACAAAATCTACTTCTCGACTGGAGAAGTATACGGTATCGCCAAAGCAGCAGAAACATTTTATGGCGTGACTGATCTAAACGATTTAACAATTGATCAAGCCGCTATGCTCGCTGGCTTACCAAAAGCACCATCAACGTATAATCCGTATAAAAACCCAGAGAATGCTACAAAACGCCGTAACACAGTATTAAATTTAATGGCTAAAAACGGATTTATTACACAAGCAGAAGCAGATAAAGCAAAGCAAGTTGACGTGCAGGCAAATTTGGTTGAACAAAATGAGAAAACGTCAAAGTATGATGTATTCATTGACCAAGTAATTGAAGAAGTTCAAGAAAAAACGGATGCTAACGTCTCTTCTTCTGGATTAGAAATCTACACAACGCTTGACGTGGATGCACAGGATTATGTTGACCAATTAATGAATAACGAAATTGTCACCTTCCCTAACGATAAGTTCCAGGCTGGTCTTGTCGTGTTAAATAATGAGACAGGTGCAGTTGAAGCAATTGGTGGAGGTCGTAACCGCGTAGCTGGAGGCCTAAACTTTGCTACCGACATCGAGCGTCAACCAGGCTCAACAATCAAACCTGTTCTTGACTATGGACCAGCCGTTGAGTATTTAAAATGGTCTACCGCAGAACCAATTAAGGATGAACCACATCAATACTCAAACGGTACGCAAATTCGAAACTATAGCCGAAACTATAAAGGCTGGGTATCAGCTCGTGAAGCTCTAGGACGTTCGTTAAATATCCCTGCTTTAAAAGCCTTCCAAGCTGTAGGAGCTGATAAAGCACAAGAGTTCGGTGAAGGCTTAGGTCTTGAGCTTGGAGAATCTAGCGGCGAAAAGTTTGCCGAAGCGTTTTCTATCGGTGGATTTACTAAAGGTGTTACGCCTATGGAACTAGCCGGCGCTTATAGCGCATTTGCTAACGAAGGAATGTTTACAAAACCTTATACAGTAACAAAAGTAAAATTCTCAGATGGTACAGAGTTAGACCTATCGCCAAAACCGAAGCGTGCGATGCAAGACTACACGGCGTTTATGGTAACGGACATGATGAAATCCGTTGTTGAAGCACCGTACGGAACAGCACGTGCTGTACGTGTACCTGGCTTAGACATCGCAGGTAAAACCGGAACATCTAACTTTAGTGCCAAGGAAAAAGCAAGCTTTAATATTCCAGAAGGCGGCGTAAAAGATGTGTGGTTCTCAGGCTTCACACCAAAATACACGGTATCAGTTTGGACAGGATATGAGAAAAATTCCGACGGCTATATTTATAGTGAAAACGAAAAAGCCATGGCAAAGAATATTTTCAAGCAAGTCATTACACACGTATCTCAAGGTGAAGAAAAAGGCAGCTTTAAACAACCTGATAGCGTGGTAAAACGTGCCGTTGAAAAAGTCTCAAGTAAAGATGTGAAGAAACCAAGTGGTGCAACACCAAAAGATTCAATCACGTATGAGTACTTCGTACGCGGCACAGAGCCAACAAAAGTTTCTCAAGTCTTTGTAGAAAAAGAGAAAGAAAAAGAAGAGAAAGAAGAGAAAGAAGAAAAAGCAAAACTTACAGCTTCCTTCAGCGAAGGTTCTAACGCCATTAATGTTAACTGGTCAGGTGGCGATGACGAAACAGAATTTACCGTCAATATGACCTCTTCTGATGGCGTGAGCCAAACGTTAGCGGATAAAGGAAGTGCTGGCAGCACCTCTATCCCATCACCTACTCCAGGTGCGACGTATAGCTTCATCTTAAGTACAAATAACGCCGGCAGCGCAAGTGCTTCTGTAAAGGTACCTCAAACAGCTGAAGAGGAACCAGAAGATGATTCGGAATCCGAACCGGGTGATGAAGAGCAAAATCCTGATGAAGGAACGCGCCCTGAAGATGAAAACGAAAACGATGGTGAAGAAACCGATCAGCCTGATAGCGAAGGTCCACAGAACCCTGATCAAGGTCAACAGCCTGATCAAGGTGAAACGGAGAACTCTAGTGAACCACCTAGTCAGCCTGGAAACAATGGCAATAATGGAAACGGAAATAATGGCACTAACGGCAATGGACAAGGAAACAACCAACAGCCTCCTGCCACTCCAGATCAACAAACTGAAAATGAATAAAATAAACCGCTCACGATGAGCGGTTTATTTTTTTAAACGTATACGCTTAATGGCATACTGCTTTTGCAATTCTGTATATAGTTCACTAAGTTGAACGAATGAGTGATACATTCCAGGCTTTTTCAACAAAAATAATACGCGCTCAGACGTGTTAACTGGCTTGTATGTTAGCTTTTGAATATTAGCTTCCAGTGCTGTAAGACCTTGAAGAGGTCCCCCATTTATCCAAAACAGCGCGCTTAAAAACCGTCCACTCCATTCAGTGACTATCTCTTTTGCGTTTGTCACTTTACGCAGAGAAAATTGTTCATGGAGAATTTTCTCTTGGGTTTTCCATTCTATAAACAACGAGGGGATACAGTCTTCTAGTGAATTCCACGGTGCTTCTAAAAGCCCTTCTTCTTTCGCTACTATATCATAGATAAAAACTGGTTGATGATGCGTTTTGTGCCTTAGCAGAGGCGGCTGAAACGAAATAACATCTTGTGCGAAAAAAAATGGATCACACTTAAATTCAGGCGGCACTTTAACTTTTGCTAACATGCTCACCTCTCGCTTTCATTCGCTTTTTTCCTTCTCGACACAGCTCTAATAATGGACAGGTTGGGCATTGCGGAGACTGAGCTTTACAGTGATAGCGACCAAAGAAAATTAAGCGGTGATGAGTAACTCCCCACTCTTCTTTTGGAACCTTTCGCATCAGCGTTTTTTCTACTTCTAATACTGAATCTTTCCACCGACAAATACCAAGCCTTTTACTAACCCGTTCCACGTGCGTATCAACCGCAATAGCGGGAATACCAAAAGCCACGGAAACGACGACATTAGCTGTCTTTCGGCCCACTCCAGGAAGCTTAGTAAGCTCATCTCGATCTTGCGGTACTTCACCGTTGTACTCATGAATTAAAAGCTCACACAGCTTTCGAATATTTTTTGCTTTATTACGATAAAGACCTATTGAACGAATATCTTGCTGAAGCTCTTCTAATGAAACAGCTAAATAATCCTCAGGTGTTTGATATTTTTGAAATAATTCTTTTGTTACTCTGTTGACAAGTGCATCCGTACACTGAGCGGATAGAGCAACTGCAATCACAAGCTCAAATGGATTTTTATGATTTAATTCGCAGTGTGCATCAGGAAACATTTCAGCCATTACGTCTAAGCAGTGACGAATTTGTGTTAGATTTAACATAGCTTACTAAAACAAACTTAATTTGTTTTAGCTTTTCACCCCTTTTTATTTTGGTATGTATTATCATGCTAAAAAAGCTGATTCAACATCAGGCACGCCTGATGTTGAATCAGCTTTCCTCTTCCGTTAACCACTCTAAGTAATAGAGCATGTTACTTTACTGTTCAAGCCAGTTGAAAAATGGAACGGCTGAGGAATTTTGAGATTGAGAAGGCTTCTGATTTTTTGGTTGTTGATGTTGTCTAAATTTTTGACTATGCGCTCGTGCTTGATCAATAGTCTTAATGCCGTTTTTCTTCCACTCAAACAAGATGCGGTCGATGTATCGAAAGTTTAATTTTCCGGACATAACGGATTCACGAAGAGCCGTTTTAATAATGAGTGGGTCGTGATGATCTTGGTCTACCCACATAGCCAACGTTTCACATTCAAACGGCGAAAGCGGACGACCAAACTCCTTTTCAAAAATAGAATATAAATTTATCTCTTCTTGCTCCTGCTCTTGCTGCACTTCATTTTGATTTTCTTGCATTAATAAATTGATTAGCTTTCTCCAAAGCGGTTTAAGAGAATATTGCTCAGAAATAACCGAAGAGGAATCATCAAGCTGTTCGATCGTTAGAACACCTTTTTGAATAAGATTTCGAAGTACTTCCATACACTTTGTCGTGGAGACGCTCATTTTTGCAGAGAGATCATGTGGAGTGGGAAAGGATTCACCACTATCAATAAATACATTAAGATGCATCAGCATCATAAATTCTGTTTCGTCTAAGCCTAAATCGCTATAGTGATTAAACAATAGCTTTGGAATAGAAACTGAGCCTTGCTCAAACCATGCGATCATGTCATCTTTTTTCATTTTGGAACACCTCTAAAGTTAGTATATCACGAAGGACAGATGAAAACGAAAAACTGTTTACGAAAACTTTCATCAAAAAACAAATAAAAATCCACCGTTTTCTAAAAAGGGTGGACGTTTATTTAATATGAAACAACATTCATTAGAAAAAGATGGCGTAATGCCACCTTTTTCTAATGAAATAATTTTACATCCGAAGTCACTTCGCTTCTATTAAGGATACAAACGGTTTAATAAGCGTGGGAATGGAATTGTTTCACGAACGTGTTCAACACCACTAATCCATGCTACCGTACGCTCAAGCCCTAATCCGAATCCAGAATGTGGAACTGATCCATACTTACGAAGCTCTAAGTACCATTTATATGTTTCTGTATCTAGCTCATGTTCTGCTACGCGCTGAGCTAGTAGTTCTTGGTCGTGAATACGCTCTGATCCACCAATGATTTCACCATAACCTTCTGGCGCAATTAAATCTGCACATAACACTACATCTGCATTTGTTGGATCCGGCTGCATGTAGAATGGTTTTAATGACGTTGGATAGTGCGTGATAAACACAGGTTTATCATAGCTTTCTGCGATAGCCGTTTCGTGTGGTGAACCGAAGTCATCTCCCCACTGAATATCATCAAATCCTTTTTCATGTAAGAATTTTAGTGCATCATCATACGTAATACGTGGGAACGGAGCTTTAATTTGCTCTAATTTAGACGTATCTCGACCTAGTACATTTAACTCTAGCTTACAGTTCTCTAGTACTGACTGAACCACGTGTGATACGTATTCTTCCTGTACTTTTAAGCTATCTTCAAATTGATAGAACGCCATTTCAGGTTCAATCATCCAGAACTCAATTAAATGACGACGCGTTTTTGATTTTTCTGCACGGAAAGTTGGACCAAATGAAAATACTTTTCCAAGTGCCATTGCAGCTGCTTCCATATAAAGTTGGCCACTTTGTGAAAGGAATGCATCTTCATCAAAGTACTTCGTATGGAAAAGTTCTGTTGTACCTTCTGGCGCGCTTCCCGTTAAGATTGGAGGATCTACTTTTGTAAATCCATTATGATTAAAGAATTCATATGTTGCACGAATAATTTCGTTACGCACTTTCATTACAGCGTGTTGACGCTTTGAACGTAACCATAAGTGACGGTTGTCCATTAAGAACTCTGTCCCGTGCTCTTTTGGCGTAATTGGATAGTCAACTGCTTCATGAATAACTTCTACATCCGTTACTGTTAATTCATATCCAAAAGGTGAACGTTCGTCTTCTTGAACAGTTCCTGTTACGTATAAAGAAGATTCTTGCGTTAAGGCTTTTGCTTTTTTGAAAATATCTTCCCCTACTTCTGCTTTCACAACAACCCCTTGAATAAATCCAGAGCCGTCTCGAAGCTGTAGGAATGCAATTTTACCACTTGAACGTTTATTTGCTAACCAAGCACCGATTGTCACTTCTTTTCCAACGTGCTTACTTGCTTCAGAAATCGTAATTTTCACGATTAAAATCCCTCCAAAAAACTTACATCCTTTAATTATGTATGCCACCCTATTATACATTTCGACACTCACAATAACAAGTAACAATCATGGGAAACTTATGACATCACCAATAAAAGAGCGGCTTCTATAGAAGCCGCTCTCCATCACTTTATTTCATGTGTCTTGCCATAAATGACGCAATTCGCGCCACTGCTTTTTCCAATAGCTCAAGCGAAGTAGCATAAGATAAACGAACATTTTCAGGAGAACCGAATCCTGAACCTGGAACAAGCGCTACTTTTTCCTCTTCTAAAATCGCTTCTACCCAAGCATCAACTGTTTCAAATCCTGTTAGTCTAGCAGCTTCGATTGCATTAGGGAACAAATAGAATGCACCTTGAGGCTTTAAACAAGAAAAACCAGGAATGTCATTAAGTTGTTTATGCATTACGTTTAAACGTTCTTCAAAAGCTTTGCGCATCATTTCCACAGGCTCTTGCGTTCCGTTATAAGCTGCAATTGTTGCATATTGAGCAATCGACGTTGGATTAGACGTGCTGTGACTCGCTAGATTCGTCATTGCTTTTATAATGGTCTCATTACCAGCTGCGTAACCAATGCGCCATCCTGTCATTGAGTGAGATTTAGATACACCGTTAATAATAATCGTTTGCTCTTTAAGCGCTGGTGATAATTCTGCAATCGAAACATGCTCTGCACCATCGTATACTAACTTTTCATAGATTTCATCTGATACGATTAGCACATTATGCTTTAAGCAAACTTCACCGATTGCTTCTAGCTCTTCACGCGTATAAATCATACCTGTTGGGTTACTTGGTGAGTTTAAAATCACAGCTTTTGTTTTATTAGTAATCACTGACTCTAGCTGTGCTGGCGTAATTTTAAATTCATTATTTTCAGAACCTTCAACATAAACCGGTGTACCTTCTGCTAGCTTTACTTGTTCAGGATAACTTACCCAGTAAGGAGTTGGGATGATCACTTCATCTCCCTCATCTAAAATTACTTGAAACAATGTATACAAAGCATGCTTTGCACCTGAACATACAATAACTTCAGATGGCTTGTATGTTAAGCTCTGATCACGGTTAAACTTTTCAATAATTGCGTCTTTTAAAGGCATAAGTCCACCTGCAGGCGTATACTTTGTTTGGCCTTCATTCATTGCTTTTACAGATGCTTCTAATATATGCTGCGGCGTATTAAAATCTGGTTCACCTGCACCTAAGCCAATGACGTCATGTCCTGCGGCTTTGAGCTCTTTTGCTTTGGCTGTAATAGCCAATGTCGATGATGGTGTTAAAGCTGATACACGTTTTGCTAATTTCACTAAAATCTCCCCCTATGAACTACGGCTATAATCAGCTATGTAAAGCTGATTATAGCAACAATTTTGCTTCACTCTAAGGTGCAAAGCGTTTTATAACACGTATGTGTAAACATACGTTATAAATAAACTCATTCAGGTTTTGTTAAGCTATAGCGCTTCATAAACTCCCCGCTTGTAAAATCAAGATAGTAGTAAGTTAAATGTTTTTCTTCTTGATCAATATACGTAACTTCCCATAGCGGCTTTTCATTTTCAATTCCTAGTCGAACTGATTTAATTTCTTTTGGATCTCGGTCTCGCTGAACAATCTCTATGGCTTGTTCTTTTGTAATTCCATCTGCTACTTTTTTTAGCACCGCTTTTTGCTTTTGACTTTTTGGAACCCAAGCGATAACATCTTCGTTTTTATTGTTAGTACCTTCCACTACATAAAATGTATGATCTCCAAAATATGCTTGTGTACTCGTCACAGATTTCAGATTAAAATCTTCTTTTGCCTTGGCTGATGCTTTTTTTTCGTCAGCCTGTACATCGTTTACAGCCGCTTTATAAATTGAATGGGTTTGCCACCCTGCTACTAAACATACAACAACAACAATTCCAATAAACCACTTTTTCATTTTATCCCTACTTATGTACGATAAATCGTAAAAATTGCTTTACTTTGATCTTCTTGGTCTAACGCTAGGCCAAACATCAAATCTTTCTTTTTTAACGTTCGATTTAAGCTGTCCACAATTTTATATAAATCAGAAGAATGCTCAATACGAACGGTTGATAAAACTTCAATTTTGCTTTCCATGCTATTCCTCCTCTTACCAAACACCTCTAAATAAAATGATTATCTGTTTATCATAACACACGGCTTGGCTTTTGGGCTATTGTATTCCCCACCTAAACATAAAATCAAACTGAGAGAATTCGTTCCGCTCCCTCTAAAGCCTCTCTATTTTCATTATAATTATCTCTCTTTCTTTTGCAAAAGAAATTTAGGTAGTCTTCTTAAATTTCATGACGTCATAGATGGTAGGTGACATTTTAATAGAAAGCGATTCTCTTTTATTTGTATCGTATAACTCAACCCATCCATCCGTTAATCTTGATACAAGCTCAGGATGAATAGTACGGTCTTCTTTTGAGAATAAAACACCAATCTGAGGGTTTAACTGCTTTAAAAACGACTCAGACAGCGGCTCACCTTCACCAAAATTTGCGAGTTTAATCAAGTCTATTTTTTTTAATGGCTTCATAAGCAAATGCCTCTCAATAGTAGATGCTGAGTTACTCATATAAAGCATTTGATGCTCGCCGAATGCTATTATCAAATCCATTGAGGGTGAATTTACTTCCTCATGATAAAGAACAGATACATGAATATGCTTTGATAGCTGATACACATCCCTACCTTGCCACATGCGAATATGTTGACTTTGTAAATCATTTGAGCCTTTAGGCAAAACTACTTCTTCCACCTGATATTTCTTTGTAACCCAGTCTACATTTCCGTTGTATTTCTCGCTTTGCTTTGTAATAATCACTTGGTTAATTTGCTTAATATGATAAAAATCCAGCCAATACGCCAACTCTTTTCGCGATTTTTTACTACCTGTATTAATGAGAATAACTCGATCCGTTCCGTCTTGCAAAAGCGTGGCTTCTCCATCGAATAAAGGAAAAAAAGAAATTGCTGCTTCATCTTCTTTAAGGCTAAAGTCCACTTGACTAGCCCCTTGCACGGTAGAACCGTTGCTAAAAAAGCATAAGCATACCGCCCATATTAACATATTTCGTTTAATCATATTAAACACCCTCACTTCCTGTGTTTTCCACTCTTAGCGTGTACATCTACAAGAAGAGCTATGCAAAAAAAGCTTTAGCACTGAGTATGCTAAAGCTTTTTTGACGTCCACCATGCTTCAAAATCATGAAGTGCTACCGAAAATGACTCACTTACGATATCTACATCCGGCAAAGAATGAAGAAAATGAGAGCCGTACATCGTTGTAATCATACGATTATCTAAAATAAAGATAGATCCTTTATCTTGCTTGGTTCGAATTAGTCTTCCGAATCCTTGCTTGAAACGAATGACAGCCTGAGGTAGTGAATAGTCCATAAATGGATTTTTCCCTTCTTTTCGGAGTTGCTCGAATTTTGCTTTTAGAAATGGATGTCGTGGTGACGCAAAAGGTAAGCGAACAATGATGAGACTAGATACTAATTCACCAGGAAGATCAATGCCTTCCCACAAGCTGTTCGTTCCTAATAAAATCGATTGTGAAAACTGCGCAAAGTCTTTTAATAATCGATTTCGATTACGGGTTGTGACTCCTTGACCAAGGATGACAAATTCCTCTAAATCATTTAGTTCTTTCATATACTGATACGTCATTTTTAACATTTCATAAGAGGTAAATAGTACAAGCATGCGCCCTTTAGTAATAGATGCGATATCTAAAATACTTTCTGCCATAATCGCACTATATTCTTCAAGCGTTACATCATTTACAGCTGGCATATCTTTTGGGATATATACTTTTGCCTGGCTTCGATAGTCAAATGGAGACGGTATCGTCATTTGAAGTGGTTGAAAATCATATAAACCAAGCTGTTCAATAATATATGAAAAAGAATGATTGACCGTTAGCGTAGCAGAAGTTAGTATAACGCTTTGCTTTTTCGCAAAAAACGTATCTGCTAACGTGTCCGCTACCGAGAGCGGTTGACGATATAAAAAAGTAGCGTTTGCCGCTCCTTTTGGCTCTATTTCAATCCACGTTACCTCTTCAAGATGCGGCTGGAAGAAAAAGTCCGCAAACTCACTCGACAGATGATGAAATTGTTCAATTGCGCTTGTTAACTCATGAATATGGGACTGTTCCCTTTTTGTAAGCTGCTCCTGATAGGAATCCATCACCTGAAAATCAGCATGTAAAAGAGATAGAATATCGTTCATTAAAAATCTCACTCGAGATGCCTGTTCCTGGATGGTATGCCAATGAAGAGTATTCTCTTCTTGAACATTATAGCGATAGCTCACTCGCCCAATTTCACTATCCGTTTGCTTATTTTTTTTCATTACATACGCATGGACAAGACGAAATAAGTCATCACACTCAATGCGAAGCTTTTCTAGCATTTCTTCTAGTTTTTTCGTATTTAGCCTTATATCATGTTTTTGACAAAGCTTATGTACTTTGTTTAACAAACCTTTATCGTCTAACAAGCCAATCCTGCTCAACAAGGCATGAATGGAAAAGTAATCTAACCTCCCTCCAAGCTCTTCGCTTGCAATCGTGTCGAAATGATGCGCTTCATCAATTACAACCTGTTCATAGCTTGGAAGTAAGTTCCGCTTACTTACAACGTCTAACAAAAGAAGACGGTGATTTGTAATGATAATCTGAGCTTGTGCTGCACGCTCCTGTGCACGATTATAAAAAGAATGTTGGTTCCACGGATGCTTAAAGTCTAAGTGGGAAGGATTGCTTTCATTCAGCTGTTCCCAAAATAGTTTTCCACCTGACGGTAAGTTGATTTCATCAACATCGCCTGTGTCCGTCTCCGTCAACCAAATCAATAGCTTTGCTTTCGTTAGAATAACATCATAGTTATGGTTGCGCTCTTTTAAAAACTGATTAAATTTCCGAATGCTAAGATAATGTTCACGCCCCTTTAAAACTGCTGCGCTTAGCTCAAATGGCATAAGCTTTTTTAACATTGGTATATCTCTTTCCATTAGCTGTTGTTGTAACGTTACAGTATGCGTTGAAACAACTACTGGCTTTTTATGCTGTTGAGCATAAAAAGCAGACGGAATTAGATAAGCAATCGTTTTTCCAATACCAGTTCCCGCTTCAATAAGTGCGTGTTCGTTATCCATTAAGCTCTCATGGACTGCATTCATCATTTTTTCTTGACCCGTTCTCTTTTCAAATGAGCTAAACACTGATGCTAAAGTTTCCCTTTGTTCTTGAAACTCCTCGTATGTAACAAGAACTTCCGATGGCTTCACAACAGGCCTTTGCTTTCTAAGCGCTAAGCCATGAACAAAATCATAACCTTCATGATAATCATCTTGCTTTTCATTCATTATACCTTGAATCAACTCACCAATCTCACTTTTCAAATGCAAAGACAGCGTGTATAGCTGCTTTAATGTTGCAAGAGGAAGACTATTTAATTTTTCCATTAATAGAAGTAAGATCTTCGCCGTCACTTCAGCATCACTGTCAGCTTGATGAGGCTGATCATGATTTAAATTTAAATATTCAGCCAGCTGATTGAGCTTATACCCCTCTACTGTAGGGAGAAGCATACGCGCTAATTCGACCGTATCCACCGTGGATGGATACAGCTTATCATACCCGCTTTGAGCTAATGATTCCTGTAAGAAATTAAGGTCAAAAGCAACGTTATGTGCTACAAAATAAGCATCTTCTAACAGTTCAATAATTTTCTCGGAAATATCCTCAAACGTCGGGGCATCTTCGACCATTTTTTGATGAATATTTGTCAGTTGTGAAATAAAAGGAGGAATTGGTATATTGGGGTTCAAAAACGTTGAGAAACGCTCAACTATGCGACCGTTTGCAACAACCACGGCTGCAAATTGAATAATTTGATCTCCTTGTTTTGGAGAATGTCCTGTCGTCTCTAAATCAACAACAACAAAGCGTTTATTCATCATCATGACCTCACCTGCCTGTTCTTATAGTATAAAAGAAAATACATGCTTCTATACGAAACTACTTATGTAGAGCTTATATTCGCTCAAAAAAATCCCCCTCGATTAAGGGGGATAATATTATAAAATTGTACCAGCTGGCTCTTGTTTAAGCAATTGTTTAATTTTGTTGTGTTCATCCATAATGGCTACCGTTGGATGGTGATCAGCTACTTTTTCTTCAGCTACTAGTACATAAGAGATAATAATAACAACGTCTCCAGGCTGTACAAGGCGTGCTGCCGCACCATTTAAACAAACAACCCCGCTGCCTCTCTCTCCCGGTATAACATACGTCTCTAAGCGAGCACCATTATTATTGTTTACGATTTGCACCTTTTCATTTGGCTGGATACCTACAGCTTCAATTAAGTCTTCGTCAATCGTAATACTTCCTACATAATTTAAATTTGCTTCTGTTACATGTGCTCTATGAATTTTTGCATTCATCATTGTTCGGAACATCGTGAAACCCTCTTTCTATGGTCAAATTTCCATAATAATATTATCAATTAATCGAGCTTTAGAGAATTGTATAGCAATTGCAATAATAAACTGCCCATCTAGCTTGTCTAAAGGCTTTAGCTCTGGGTAAGAATAAATTGCTACGTAATCTATTGTACCGCTTGTATTCTTTTTAATCGTTCTTTCAATTTCCGTTTTAACCATTTCAACGTCACGTTCGCCACTTTCAATTAACTGCTTGGCTTTTTGCAAGCTTTGATATAAGGCTGGCGCTTCTTTACGTTCAGAATCTAGCAAGTTTACGTTTCTTGAACTTTTTGCTAAGCCATCTTCTTCACGCACCGTATCAACTGCCACGAGCTCAATTGGGAACTTAAAATCAGTAATCAACCCATGCACCACGGCTACTTGCTGAGCATCCTTTTTCCCAAAGTATGCTCGGTTTGGCTGCACGAGATGGAATAGTTTTGTCAGCACTGTTGCAACACCGTCAAAATGTCCTGGACGCTTTGCTCCACAAAGTACATCCACACGATCAATAACCGATATGGAAACAGAAGCTTGACCAGGATACATTTCAGCTACGCTTGGATAGAACAAATAGTCAGCTGCCTCCGCTTTTGCCAAGCGTTCATCACGTTCAAAATCTCGTGGATACGTATCAAAATCTTCGTTTGGTCCAAACTGAGTTGGATTAACAAAGATACTTAAAACCACAATATCATTCTCAGCACGTGCCTGCTTAAGTAATGCGAGGTGACCTTCATGTAGAAACCCCATCGTCGGTACAAATCCAATTGTTTTTCCTTGATGCTGAAGCTTGATTGAAAGCTCCTGCATGTCCTTGGCAGTAGAGATTACTTTCATCTTACTTCCCCCCATATAAAGCCGTTAGCTGTTCATCATTCATGGTAAATGTATGACTCTCTTCCGGAAATTCACGAGCTTTAACATCATGCACATACTGGGACAGACCTTTTTTTGCAACGTCCCCAATGTTACCAAACGGCTTAACAAATTTCGGAAAGCGCTCAACCCCATACGTCAATACATCGTGATAGACGAGCACTTGACCATCTGTTTCCTTTCCTGCTCCAATTCCAATAGTTGGAACGCTTAGTCTGGTAGAAATATCTTTAGCCACCTGTTTAGGTACACACTCTAAAACCACTGCAATTGCACCAGCTTGCTCACATTTCACGGCATCTTCAATCAACTTTTTCGCTCCGCTCGCTTCTTTACCTTGTACCTTATATCCCCCAAGAACTCCAACAGACTGAGGTGTTAAGCCAAGATGAGCGATAACCGGAATTCCTGCTTGGGTTAATTCTGAAATTGTAAAAATAACTTCGTCTGCGCCTTCTACCTTTAGAGCATGCGCCCCACTTTCTTGCATAATTCGAGCGGCTTGTTTCATCGTTTCTTCTCTTGAAATATGATAAGACATAAAAGGCATATCTGTTACGATAAATGTATTAGGCGCGCCTCTTTTCACCGCTTTTGTATGATGAATCATATCATCGACCGTCACTGGAATCGTTGAGTCGTATCCTAACACAACCATTCCTAATGAGTCTCCTACTAAAATCATGTCCACTTCTGATGCTTCCGCATATTTCGCAGACGGGTAGTCGTAAGCAGTAAGCATCACAATTGGTTCTTGTTGCTGTTTCATTTTTAAAAAATCCAGCTTCGTTTTCAACATAAATCTCCTCCTATACTAGAGGAGATGACAACGCAAAAAACCTTCTTACACTAAAGCGGAAGAAGGTTTTTGACAAAAGTAGTCTATAGCTAAACAGCGTGCTTAAACGCACACGCTTGTCCTTATATATTGTCATCCCTCTGTCCTAGTCTTTTTTAGATCAAGGCAGTTCGTAAACGATAAATTATAAAAAAGAGTATCAGGTGAAGTTCTGTCGATACTACCCTGATACTCGTATTATAAAGAAATATTCTTACATTTTCTAGTTTTATTTCGAAGAGAGTTCAATATCAGCGGAATGAATGTGATGAACCGTTCCGTTATCGTCCTCTAACAGCAGGACGCCATCGTTTGTAATCCCCTTTGCATGCCCTTCAATCGTTGCTTTTAAAGTGCGTGCAATAATCCGCTTTCCAATGCTAATAGAATAAGATTCCCATAAATGCTTTACTAATCCAAAACCATTTTCCAAGTAATCTTCATACAAAGATTCCATCTTTAAGAAAATCGCTTGCATAAGGGCCGCGCGATTCACTTCTTTTTGCTCTTCAATTGATAAAGAAGTAGCCAAGTGTTGAATGTCGGAATCAAAATGTTCTAGCTTTTGATTGACATTGATTCCTATCCCAATAATAACAGAGTGAACTTGCTCAACATCAGCTTGCATTTCAGTTAAAATTCCTACTAGCTTTTTATTGTTCACTAAAATATCATTTGGCCATTTGATATCAGGTAGCACATTCGTTACTTCTTGTATCGCTTGTACAATCGCTACAGCGGCTAATAGGGTCAGCTGTGGTGCATGCTGTGGTGGAATGGCAGGTCGTAAAATAATGCTCATCCATACTCCCGTATATTTAGGAGAGTACCATTTGCGAGCAAGGCGACCTCGACCAGCTGTTTGCTCTTCCGCTACAATCACCGTTCCTTCTACAGCTCCTTCTTGAGCAAGACGATGCGCAATTTTTTGTGTTGACTCCACGGTTTCCTCATAGTGAAGGTTTTGACCAATTTTTTTCGTATGCAGGCCAAGAAGCAGCTCGTTTGTACTTACTTTATTAGGCTTAGTGACAATACGATAGCCTTTCTTTCGAACAGCTTCCAGTTCATAACCTTCTTTTCGTAAGTCTTCAATATGTTTCCACACCGCCGTTCTTGAACAGCCTAGCAAGTCGCTAATGCGCTGGCCAGATACATATTCACCCTCTGCGTTTGTAAACATCTCTAATAACGTTCTTCTAATATCTGTTTGCAAGACTGAATCCACTCCTTTATCGACGCTTTGCTATTTTTCATTTCACCATTTAATACTTTCATTTCTATGGTTTGTAACAAGGCTGAAAGCCATGGACCGCCCTTACGATTTAGCCACGTCATAACATCTTGCCCCGTGATAGCAAGCTCTTTCATAGAGTGAATAGGAAGCTCTCGATAACGAGAAACAAGCAAGGTTGTATGCAGATAATTAGTACTTCTCACTAATTGTAAAATTCGATTTACTCTTAAAGAAGACTCTTCTCCAAGTTTATACATCGTTTCTTTTGACCAACCATTTTTTAATACGTCCTCAAGTCCACCAAGCTGAAGCTTCACGGATTTTATTTGTCGATTAGCAAGCTTCCATTTACGTAAAAATGGATCTAAATCAACGCCTAGTAAATAAAGAAGAAGCGTCCAACATTCCGATATATCTTCAAGCATCATCCAGTCGTATTTACACAAGCGTCGAAAAGCTTCTTCACCAATATCTAATCCCGGCAAATGCTCATATAATTTAGTGTCTGCTATAAGCGCAAGAGCTAAAGAGGGGCGTTTACCCAAAAGAAGCTTCTCAAACTCAATGGTAATTCGTTCAACTGATACGTGCTTCAATAGATTTCCATGCTCTGAAATAGCTCTCTTCGTTTTATCTGAAATAGAAAACGCTAGTTGACTCACAAAACGAACAGCTCTCATCATTCGCAGCGCGTCTTCATGAAAACGTTCTTCTGGATTCCCTACCGTACGAATAAGTTGGTTACGTAGATCCTCTCTGCCATTAAACGGATCAATAATTTCACCTTTTTCATTCATAGCCATAGCGTTGATGGTAAAATCACGACGTTTTAGATCTTCCACCAGTGATGAGATAAACTGAACAGATGTCGGGCGTCTAAAATCTGCATATTCCCCTTCTGAACGAAAGGTAGTCACTTCATATTGCTCTCCTTCATGAAGCACCACAACGGTCCCATGCTCAATCCCCACATGAATTGTTTTTGGAAATAGACTCATAACATCGTCAGGACGAGCAGATGTCGCGATATCTACATCACCTACTTTTCGCTGCAAAATCATATCTCGAACAGCACCACCAACAAAATAAGCTTCGTGTCCGGCTTGTTGTAGTGTGTGAATAATAAATAATGGATGGATGAAAGGCTCTTTCATAATATCCTCCATTCCTTAACGTTGTAAAAGATTGTAATAAAGCTGTTCATATTGGTTTACAATCTCCGTTGAATGAAATTTTTGATTCACTGCCTGTAAAGCTCCTCTGCTTATTTGTTGATGAAGCTGTTGATCACTTAACAATTGCACTGCTTTACTCGCAGCTGTTTCAACGTCCCCTAATTCACAAATATAACCTGTTACACCATCTTCAATAACCTCTGGAATACCACCGATTCTTGTGCCAATACAAGGTACGCCACAAGCCATGGCTTCTAGTAGTACGAGACCAAAACTTTCTTTTTCAGAAAACAGAAGCTTTAAATCACTAATGGAGTAGAGCTCCGCTACATTATCTTGCTTCCCTAAAAACAGTACAGCATCCTCAAGGTTCAATTCTTTTACAAGCTGACTTACATTTCTCATATCCGGACCGTCCCCAACGAGCAAAAGCTTAGAAGGAATGCGCTCATGGATTCGTTTAAACGTACGCACAACATCTTGTACTCTTTTAACTTGACGAAAATTTGAAACGTGAATAATGACCTTTTCATCGTCTGAAATACCGTAGTCCTGCTTTAAATTACCAACATCTTTACGATGGTACTCTCGCTCATCGATAAAATTATAAACTGTACAAATATCTTTATCTGGATTAATGAGCTGATTCGTTTGCTCAATTAACGCATCAGATACAGCAGTTACACAATCCGATTTTTCAATTGCAAATTTGATTAGTTCTGTTAAAGACGAGTCTTCTCCAAGAACCGTAATATCCGTCCCGTGAAGCGTCGTTACTATTTTTAGATTTGGTGACACCATTTGCTTAGCTAGAAACGCACACACCGCATGCGGAATGGCATAATGAGCATGAATTAAATCTAATTTCTCACGCTGTGCAACTTCTGCCATCTTACTTGCTAGTGCTAAATCGTAAGGTGGATACTTAAATACAGAATACTGGTTCACTTCTACTTCATGAAAATAAATATTTGGATATACCTTATTTAAGCGAAAAGGCATACTTGAGGAAATGAAGTGAATTTCGTGTCCCTTTTCTGCAAGGAGCTTTCCTAATTCAGTTGCGATGACACCAGAACCACCAACTGAAGGATAACACGTGATACCAATTTTTAATTTCATCTACCGCCACCTACTAAATCATCATAAATAAGCAGCGGCTTCTTAGAAAGAAAGCCTTCTGCATACTGAACGCCTACTTCTTTTCCAAACATGCGCTCTCGGCTTTCAACTGTTTCTATATACCCGTTGACCAACGGCGTCTCCACGCTTCCTGCTTGTTTGATGAACTGACTTTCATAAGCTTGTAAGCTTTGCTTTTTCTTTTCAAATGTATTCGTTACATCAACAGCAAAATCGGGTTTATGAAAACCATTAATCATATAAAAATACAGTCCATCCGGTCGATGAGACCCCACGTTTTGCTCTGCCGTATAGTTGCGAATTCCAGCTGAAAATACGGCTTCTTCCACTAGGCGCGCGCAGTTTCCATGATCCGGATGACGATCATCAAAATAAGGAGCAAACACAAGTTTTGGCTGATATTTGCGTATTACCGATACAATTTCTCTAATGTAGGATCGCTGTAACAAAAGTCCTCTATCCGGCATCTGTAATTGAACTCGCTTGTATATACCAAGAAGTTGTCCCGCCTTTTCAGCCTCTTGTTTGCGTAGCTCTACCGTTCCGTTTGACGATAGTTCTGCTTCTGTCAAATCACAGATAACAACTTTTAAACCTTGCTCAGTCATCTTGGCGATAGTGCCGCCCATGCCGATTTCAACATCATCAGCATGAGCTCCAAAAGCAAGAACATCTATTTTTTCAATCATTTTATTTCACCCTATTGTTTTAAAATTGAACGCCACTGTAAATCTCCTCGCTCTAAACCATGGATTAAAACCTCAGCTGTTCCCATATTGGTTGCGAGTGGAATAGCATACACATCACATAGGCGCATAAGTGCTGATACGTCTGGCTCATGAGGTTGAGCTGTAAGCGGATCACGAAAGAAGATAATCATATCCATTTTATTCTGTGCAACAAGAGCACCAATTTCTTGGTCTCCACCTAATGGACCCGATTGAAAACGATGAATCGATAATCCTGTCGCTTCAGAGATTCGCATTCCCGTTGTACCCGTTGCAAAAAGCTCATGGTTCTTTAGAATATGTTGGTAAGCAGTTGTAAATTGAACCATGTCATTTTTCTTTTTATCATGTGCAATTAATGCTATTTTCATATATGACTCTCCCTCTATAAATGTTGATTTATCAACGGTTTGAGCCGTTGGTGGGGTGTCAAAAAAATATTTTTCGA
>NZ_JBXDLD010000052.1:0-562 GCF_056820425.1 Priestia sp. KCTC 13724
ACAACAGTAATTAGTAAGGCGAAAAAAGGTTGGCCTCTTAACCAACCTTTTTTCAGCTGTTCAAATAATAGAAAAACATGGAGGTTATTTTTTTGAAAGATAAAATAACCACATTGAAAAACCTACTTTTTATTATAATGGTCATTGGTTTCGCATCAGGATGTAATGGTAATCAAAATGAATTTATTCAAGGTAATAGTACTTTTGGTATTTCACAAGTACATACAAGTAAGCCAATTGATCAATCCGTTGCCAATCATGCGAAAGAAAAGATAATTGCCAAGGAAGATATTACAGACGTAAAAGTTGTGAATACTGATAAAGAGCTTTTGGCAGCGATTAAAGTTGAGAATTTTGATCGATTTCGATTAAAGAGTATCTAGAAGTCAGTAAAATCCGACTTAGAAAAAATATATCCGGACTCACTAGTGTCGCATTAAAATAATTCAACGCTTTATAAAAATCTAAATTTTCAGCAATTTTATCTTTGCATAAAAAAGCCTTTATAATGGTTGGGCGGTACTAAACCATCCAAATCCAAAATAAAGGACAATAAACATGG
>NZ_JBXDLD010000053.1:0-1073 GCF_056820425.1 Priestia sp. KCTC 13724
AAATTCAGTTAGCTGGCCGTTCGTCGTGCGTACCGTGAAGGTGCGCTATTTTTTATATTTCGGGCTTACATTAATGAAAGCAGAAAATAGGCCTTCCAAATACAAAAGTGCGTTCTCACAAGAGAGCGCACTTGAAGATTACCTTTATAAAGGTTAACACTTTTATATAAAAGCAGTTTGTTTTTATTCCTCTTCTTCATCAAACCAAAAATCTAATAATACTGCGGCTATTTCTTGATTATCATATTGAACGTAAGCTGGATAGTAACCATCACCTATACCAGCCATCGACACAACTCCACCAGGGACGATACCAGCTTCATATTCAGAAGATGCGACTGCATCGCAGCAAGCTACATAATACGTAAGACCTTCTTCATCCATATTAATCTCATGCACATTTTCCACTTCATATGTAATTGCGTCGTCTCTTCCATAAACAGATGCATCAAATATTCCTGCCGTGGCTGAATCTACTCCAACTTCTTTTCCGGTGTCAATCCAATTATCAGTCATTTTAAAATCAGTGTGCGTAGCTACTAATTTACTTATCGTAAAATCATCTTCATAGAAAACTGTTGCGGTCCACTCACCCCTTTTAGCAGGTTCTAATTGCCATGCAAAATCGTCGCTGTCGTCTACCGCACACTCAATTGGATAACACGGATCTGAGATGATAAGCTGAAGACCAGTCACATGAAAGCTACCTAATTTTTTACTATTCACCTTGTATTCCCCTAACTATTTATCTTGCTTCTAATAAAAATGGCACTATAAAAACATAGTACCATTTTTAAGTTATCTTTTTATGAATTATTAAAACTTATTAAATTAATGGCTTTTTACCTTTCAGCGCTTTCACTACTTCTTTTGTTGCTTCTGCAATAAGCTTGTCGTCATACGAAGCATCTTTTTCATTACGACTTTTACTGGTTTAGACGTTTGGAGATTTGAATTCACGACATCTCTCCTTACCGAAATATTATATTTTACTATTATGGCATCACTAGCGTCGCATAAATTTTAACTGAATTTTCTGTTTTCTTATTTTTCCTTTTATAAAGAAAAACGAA
>NZ_JBXDLD010000054.1:0-59216 GCF_056820425.1 Priestia sp. KCTC 13724
AAATTCAGTTAGCTGGCCGTTCGTCGTGCGTACCGTGAAGGTGCGCTATTTTTTATATTTCGGGCTTACGCTAGAACTTAAACGGCTGCCTAAAATCTAACCTTTCGTTTAGATAACTAAAAAAGAAGCTCAGGAATTGAGCTTCTTTAAAAGAATAGATCTAAGATGAAATACGCAATTGCTGCTAACGTAGCGGAGATTGGCAACGTAATAACCCATGTAATTAACATACGCTGTGCCGTCCCCCATTTAACACCTTTAATACGATGAGCTGAACCAACACCAAGAATTGATGATGAAATAACATGCGTCGTACTAACTGGTAGGTGAATAAACGTCGCTCCAAAAATAATCGCAGCACCTGTTAAGTCTGCCGCTACACCGTTAACCGGACGAATTTTCATAATCTTACCACCAACTGTTTTGATGATTTTCCAACCACCAACTGATGTTCCAATTCCCATTGCTAATGCACAAGAGAGCTGTACCCACCACTGAATATCAGTTGAGCTCTGCATATTGTTTGCAATTAAGGCCATTGTAATAATCCCCATCGCCTTTTGAGCATCGTTCGTTCCGTGAGTGTAAGATTGTAATGCCGCTGTTAAGATTTGAACATGACGAAACTGCTTGTTAGTCTTAGATAAATTACTATTATGTTTAAAGACTAGCTTTATGATGGTATATACAATATAACCAACAACAAAAGCAAGGATTGGTGAGATGATAAGAGCTTGAATAATTTTGATAAAACCGCCATAGTTTAATGCACCAAATCCCGCTGCTGCAATGGCAGCTCCCGCAATTGCACCGATGATAGCATGTGACGAACTACTTGGTATTCCGTAATACCACGTAATTAAATTCCATGCAATCGCAGCGATTAACGCAGCTAGTATTACAACTGATCCATTTTGAAGTGTAAATGGATCAACGATATCTTTTGTAATTGTTTTTGCAACTCCTGTAAAAGTCATTGCTCCTATAAAATTCATTGTTGCCGCCATAATAATTGCATGTCTAGGCTTTAACGCTTTGGTTGAAACAGACGTAGCAATTGCATTTGCTGTATCATGAAAGCCATTGATAAAATCAAAGGCAAGCGCTCCAACGACAACAAGGATAGTTAAAAGTAACAGTGAATCCAATTTTATTGCCCCTTTACGCGTTCTTCATGATAACTGTCTCTAAATTATTAGCAACAGTTTGACAGTAATCTGCCACCTCTTCTAATATTTCATAAATTTCTTTATACTGTATTACTTGAATTGGATCTTTACATGTAGAAAATAATTGCTTCAACGCTCTTCTATATAAAATATCGCATTGCGACTCATATTCTTTAATTTTAATTGCATGTGCACTGATTTGAGATAATTTCTTTTCAGATAAAAGATTAATTGTTAGTAAAATTTCAGCTGCACAACTTTGAATATTCTTCACAAATTCTTTTACATACTCATCAAATTTTGCAATTGAGTAAATTTCCAGCATAGCTGCAAAGTTATCAATACCGTCTAATACGTCATCTAGACTCATCGCTAATTGTAAAATATCCTCACGTTCAATCGGTGTGATAAATGCTTTATTCAGTTCTGTAATTACTGTATGAACATATTGGTCACCTTTTGATTCGTATGCTTTTAATACATTAGCGAATTCTTTTAAATCTGATACATTGTTTAATTCAAAGTCGCCTAAAAAGTCAGCTGAGTCTTTTAGGTTTTGAGCAATATCAAGCAACATTTCAGAAAATTTGTCTTTTTTCCTTTTAATCACGGTAAAGCCTCCATCCAATTTATTAACCTTTATAAGGACTCGTTATGTATTTTTTCAGTCCCTATTTTAATTAAGCTTTCATCGTAGATTATATCTCTTTACATCGTTCGACAAAAACTTAGCTTTTTCACTGAATTTTTTAATACCAAAACAAAAATTACTCCTATTATGAACGAATGTCAATATGTTTTCAGACGAATTGTAAAGACCCCACTTTACAATCTTATTTTCTTATTATATAAACCCTTGTTGTATCAAGGGATACCAAACCATTGGATAATATTGGGGTTTACAAACTTTTAACATTTTTATTTATTCTGAAAATTAAATCGAAACAAAGAAGAAGGGGAATACTTAAATTCTCCCCCTCTTTTTTCTTATTTAATTGTTATTTTTGGCTAAATATATTTTTTACCTTTGGCGTAACATCATGACTACCTTTTTTTACATCCTCAACCATCATAGCTACTAGTAAATGTGGTGACTCAGTATCTACAGCTACAAACCAACCATTTTCTTTTCCTTTCTCACCTTGAGAAAGTTTCAATTCTGCTGTACCAGTTTTTCCAGCAAGCGTTAAGTTACTTATTTTCGCTTCTTTCGCTGTCCCATTAGGATCTTCAATAACGCCAATTAAGCTTTCTTTGATCTTTAAAGCCGCTTCACTACTCATTACGTCCTCTTTCCAAAACTCAGGCTCTGTTTCCTCATTCATAACAAGCTTTGGTTTAATCATATTCCCATCGTTTACAATAGACGAATATACAGATGCTAGATGAAGAGGACTAATCTGCACTTCTCCTTGTCCATATGCTGAATTTGCTAAGAGAAGTTCAGAGTCTATAGAATTGCTTTGTGAAATTTTAGACGTTTGAAACGGAAACTCGATTGGTAACTTTTCGTTAAAACCAAACTTCTTGCTACCTTGCTCAAACGCTTTTACTCCTAATTCCGTTATTGCTTGGGCAAAATAAATATTATCTGATGTGACAAGCGCATCTCGAAAATTGACGTTAGGTTGATTGCCTACACGCGTGACATAAAAATCGCCCCAACTGCTATCTTTTTGCCATTTATCACCGATTGTTCTCTTTTCATTCAAATCAAACTTCTCACTGTCAGCAATCAATGCTGCCGATAGTAATTTAAATGTAGAGCCAGGTGAATATGTTTTGTTAAAACGGTTCAGTAACGGCTTAGCTGCGTCGTTAGACAGTTTACTGTACTCTGTAGATGTAATTCCTAAAGAAAAATGGTTTGGATTAAAAGAAGGTGCACTAACCATTCCTAATACATCTCCTGTTGTAGGATGAATCGCAACCCCGAGCCCCTTTTCATCTTTTACTTGTTCATATAGCTTTTTCTGCATTGCTACATCTACTGTCAGCTGCACATTTTTTCCGTTTTCAGCTTCCTTACTCGCAATTTCTTTCTTTACGTTACCATCAGAACCCACAATCGAAATTACTGCTCCATCTTTGGCACGCAGCGTCTCTTCGTATTGAGCTTCTATACCAATTAAACCAGCGCTAGACTGGGAGTTGTATCCTTCACCCTTATGTTGTTTCAAAAACTCTACCGTCACAGGGGCTACATAACCTACTAAGTGTGCACACGCTTCAGCACATGGATAAACACGTGCAGGTACATTATTAATTTGAACTCCTTCAATGCCTAGAAGCTGCTCTTCTCCTTTTAAAGCTTCATCTTCTGTCATTGTTTTGATTGGCACAAACTGATCTTCTTTTACCCATGAAGCATTAAGCGCCTTATCTATTTCTTCAGTGGATATATTTAAAAGCTTGCTTAAGCTCTCTTTATTCTCATCCATCTTCGCCTTGAATTTTACTGGTACAATGCCTACTTGAGAAGCATTTCCATTCTGAGCTAAATAACTTCCAGAACGATCGGTAATCTCTCCTCGCTCAGCTCGCAATGTTTTAACGCTTACTTCATCTCCGTCCGTCATTCCCTCAAAAATCATGCTGGGTTTCCAAGATACGCTCCACTTGTTTTTATCATCAACTTTTTCTTCAACCCATAGCGCGTTTTCTTTAAAAGAAACTTTCCCAGCTGCCGTGTCCATACTTACTTCAAACGGTAAAGAAATTTCATTATTTTCTGGCTTTCCCTCAGATTTTATGGCCTTTACTTTTAATTTCTTTACCTCAGCTCCGCCATAAATATTTTGATATCTAGCTATAAACTCATCTTTTGTCACATCTTTTTTAGCTTCTTGAGATAGATAAGAATACATGTCTTCAAACTTTTGATCATTCCAAAGCTTCACATATTGTTCAAAGCGATCGCTCGCTGCTTCTTCATTTGAACAGCCCGCTATAATCATGATTAACATCATCAAACAAAACAAGCTCAATTTTTTCATCTATTCATCCCCTTTAATTGTACGTTTTTCCTGCAATATTAAATTTTACATATATATTCCCAATTTAAGCAACTCTTTTCGTCCATTTGTTATACATCATACACATATGATTGTTTTCGACAAAAAATCAAGATATTTTGCGAATTTTTTTTGAACAATTTGTGAATATTTTGTGTCTATTTTGTTAATCATTTGATATAATAAGTGTAAGAAGTTGTAAACAGGAGGCGATTAAAGTGAAAAAGTTCTTACAGTTTTACTTTTTATTTAGTTCTCTGTTCTGTTTTGGAAGCGTTTTTGTTTTATTTCTCGTAAAAGAATATTATTTCGCACCTTTGTTCTTAACATTAGGATGCTTAAATATCTTCTTATTCAAAGTCTATATCCAGCAAACTAAAAAAGTCGATCAAGCTGTTCCTACTAAACCAAAACCAACAACCTAAAAAGCCGCTCTTTATGAGTCGGCTTTTTTAAAATTTTTATTTTGACTTCCTTTATGATAAATAGACAAGATCTTGCTTCTTTAGAGAACTCCTTCATTTTATTATCCTATTAGAACAAAAACTCTCACCTAAAATGGGTAGAAGCTTTCCGTTCAGCAATTCGCTGGTCCTCAAAATACCAAGCCATCCATTTCATTATCTTGAAATATATCAAATTATTCCGATTTTCCAACTATGATTAATGAGATTTTTCAACCTTTTTCCATTTAAAAATCTTGTTTAACATTCCATAAATCATCTTCGACTCTTTCGTTAATAATGGTCCGAGAATGGCTAGAATGAGTACATATAAAGCTGCGAATGGTTGTAAAATTGAAGCCAGTCCACCCGCTATTCCAATATTAGCCATAATAATTGAGAATTCCCCACGTGAAACAATCGTTAATCCAATATTCGTTGATGCTTTATGAGATAATCCACTTTTACGACCAGCTATCATACCGGATGTGAAGTTTCCGATGATGGTTAAGATAACCGCACCGGTTGCTAACCATGCTGCATCTAATAGCGTTAAAGGATCAATGCTTAATCCAAAGCTAAAGAAGAAAATCGCTCCAAAGAAATCTCTAAATGGAATGACTAAGTGCTCAATGCGATCGCGATGCTCCGTTTCTGAAAACACTAGGCCTAACAGCAATGCTCCGATTGCTTCTGCAACGTGAATTGTTTCTGAGAATCCAGCAACAAAAAACAGTGTTGCAAACACAACAATAATAAAAATTTCATTTGAAGAAATGTTTAACAATTTGTTGAGTAGAGGCGTTGCTTTGCGAGCAATGATAAAGAACAACAACATATAACCAAACGCAATTAAAACCGATACGACAGAGCTCCAGATGGACGTGTGGTCACCAAGTACAAGCCCTGACATGACGGATAAATAGACTGCTAGGAAAATATCCTCAAACATAATAATTCCTAGAATAAGTTCAGTTTCAGGGTTAGCCGTTCGCTTTAAGTCAACCAGAACTTTAGCAACAATTGCGCTTGAAGAAATCGTAATAATACCAGCCATAATGAGTACTTCTAAAAGAGGATAACCTGTCAAGTACCCATACAACAAACCAAGACTAAAGTTAATTAAGATATAAATGGAACCACCAACAGCGATAGAACGCCCCGATTTAATTAACTTTCCGACTGAAAATTCCAAGCCCAAGTAGAAGAGAAGGAATAGCACCCCAATTCTGCCCATAAAAGAGATAATTTCTTCACTTTCAATAAACTTAAAGCTTAGGGCTCCAAATTCCGGAGCATGTGGTCCTACTGCCATTCCTAATAAGATTAAAAATGGAATAATAGTAAATTTTAATTTATTTGCCAAAACAGCAGCCACTGCCACCAATACTAGCGCTGTTCCAACTTCAAAAACTAAATGATCCATAGATTAAGCGCTACCTCCTTTCGAAAGAAGCTCTGTAATTAACCGTTTCAAGTTGCCTCTCTCACCAGAAATAACGAGCGTGTCTCCTTCTTCAATAACAGTATCTGGACCAGGACTAGAAAGCTTTGTTTTAGGTCCTTTCATAATGGCGATGATTGTTACATCATAATTACTACGAACGTCTATATCGCCGATAGTTTTATTATGAGCTTTGGCGCCCGATTCAACTTTATACCATTCGATGATGAGGTCATTAAAAGCCACTTCGATTGTTTCCATTGCCTTTGGCTTATAAATCATGCCTCCTAAAATGGCAGCCAACTGTCTGGCTTCTGTATCGTTAAGCGTAATATCAAAAGCACTTTCTTCCAAGTCTCTTTTATCAAAATAATATACTTCACGACGACCGTCATCATGAAGAATAATAACAATACGATTGCCTTCCTGTGTATCAATTTCAAATTTTCTGCCGATACCTGGAAGCTCAGATTCTCTAATAACCATGCATGAACAACTCCTATAACATAATGATTTTTTGATAGTTACTCATCTTAATTTCGTGTAAATCTAACAAAGTGTATATGGGAAATTACAGTTTTATAGGGTAACGTTTAATACATAAAAGTTTGCACAGCAAATAACCTTATTAAACGTTAATTTTTTATAAGGTAAACGTAGGATTTTAATTGTTGAATAGTTAGAGGTAATTTGTTTGAAATTGTTTTGCATAAATAAAGGGTTGTCGGAGAGCAAATAACTCTTTTTGACTTTTATATATTAGAGGTTGTTCAACTTGTGTTACTGACAAAACAGGTGCGTATCCCGTTTCGAACGATATATTAAAATGCTTGGTAACGAGCTTTACGCCAGTTGAATGCTGTACACTTTCTGTAGGATGATTTAATGCTACAGTATCAACAATGGCATGTTGTTGTGTACCATCGTTTAATGAAACTGGCAAATTACCTAAAGGTAAAGCAAGCAGCATGAAAAACATAATTAAAAACCAAACTCTTCTCATATTTGCACCTCCTTTTATCTAAAGTAGAGAAAATCTCTCTCACTTTTTATTATACGGAGAATGCGTTTTGTATTCAAGCGATAAGTTTCATTTATGTATATTTTTATTTATTTTAATTTTTTCTAATGATACATTCTAAACACTAACAAAAAGCGGGTTCCCAACAGGGATACCCCGCTCATGTTATAATTCAAGTTCCCCCATACGAAGGAGTTCGACAACTGCTTGAGAACGCCCCTTAACTCCAAGCTTTTGCATCGCATTTGAAATGTGATTGCGCACTGTTTTTTCGCTAATGAATAGTTCACTCGCGATTTCTTTTGTTGTTTTGTCTTGTACTAGAAGCTCAAATACTTCTCTTTCACGCTTTGTCAGCAGTGGTTTGGGTTGAAACTCTTTTTCTTTCAATGTAACCCTCCTTGCCTGATCCTGAGTTGAACTATCGGATGGGTGTAAATTTAGTCACCATATCTTATGTAGGAAGCAATAACTGGGTTACTGCATTCTACATTTTTTCAAAATAAAAAGAGCTCCACAGCTGCAAAAGCCGTGGAGCTCTTTTGTAATTATACTTGATCGCTACCGAAGAAGTTACGGAATGCCTGAATCGTTGTGTCTCGGTTAAGCGCTGCAATTGATGTTGTTAATGGAATACCCTTTGGACAAGACTGCACGCAGTTTTGTGAGTTACCACAGTTTGCAAGGCCTCCATCCCCCATAATTGCTTCTAGTCTTTCTCCTTTATTCATAGCACCAGTTGGGTGAGCATTAAATAATCTTACTTGAGAAAGTGGTGCTGGTCCGATGAAGTTTGATTTATCGTTAACGTTTGGACATGCTTCTAAACAAACTCCACACGTCATACATTTTGAAAGTTCATATGCCCATTGACGCTTTTTCTCAGGCATGCGAGGCCCCGGTCCTAAGTCGTATGTTCCATCGATTGGAACCCACGCTTTTACTTTCTTTAATGAATCAAACATTCTGCTTCGGTCAACTTGTAAGTCACGAACAACAGGAAATGTCTTCATTGGCTGAAGTTGAATCGGCTGTTCTAACTTATCTACTAGAGCGGTACAAGATTGACGGGGCTTGCCGTTAATGACCATTGAACATGCTCCACAAACTTCTTCTAAGCAGTTCATATCCCAGTTAATAGGTGTTGTTTCATTACCGTTTGCATCAACAGGGTTACGGCGGATTTCCATTAGCGCAGAAATCACGTTCATATTAGGACGATAAGGTATCTCAAATTCTTGATTATAAGGAGCTGTCTCAGGCGAATCTTGACGAGTAATAACAAAACGAACTGTTTTTTGTGCCGTTTGTTGTGCACTCATTTAACGAACCCCCTCTTGTTGTTTTTTCGTTGCTTTTTTCTCATCTTTTTTCTTTGTATAGTCACGTTTACGTGGCTTAATTAATGACACATCTACTTCTTCATAATGGAAAGCTGGTGCCTTTTTCTTATCAACAAACTGAGCCATTGTTGTTTTTAAGAATTCTTCATCGTTACGATCTGGGAATTCAGGCTTATAGTGAGCCCCACGGCTTTCGTTACGATTGTATGCACCTAGCGTCACTACGCGAGAAAGCTGAAGCATATTTTGAAGCTGACGAGTAAACGTTGCCCCTTGGTTACTCCACTTCGCTGTGTCGTTAATATTAATACGATCATAGCGTTCAATAAGCTCTTGAATTTTCTCATCTGTTTGTAACAGCTTGTCATTATAACGTACAACTGTCACGTTGTCAGTCATCCATTCTCCTAACTCTTTATGAAGAATATACGCATTTTCTGTTCCATCCATTGACATAATACTTTGCCATTTTTCTTCTTCCTGCTTCACATGTTGATCATATAGGCTTGTTGGTAGAGCATCGGCACTTTTCTCTAAGCCATTAATGTAATCAACCGCTTTTGGCCCAGCGACCATACCGCCATAAATAGCTGATAGAAGTGAATTAGCACCTAGACGGTTTGCACCGTGCTGGGAGTAATCACACTCACCTGCTGCAAACAGACCAGGAATATTTGTCATTTGATCATAATCTACCCACAATCCGCCCATTGAATAGTGAACAGCTGGGAAGATTTTCATTGGTACTTTACGTGGGTCGTCTCCCATGAATTTTTCATAAATTTCAATGATTCCACCAAGCTTGATATCAAGCTCTTTTGGATCTTTGTGAGAAAGGTCTAAGTAAACCATGTTTTCGCCGTTAATACCAAGCTTTTGCGCTACGCATACATCAAATATTTCACGTGTTGCAATATCACGAGGTACCAAGTTACCGTAAGCAGGATATTTCTCCTCTAAGAAGTACCAAGGCTTACCATCTTTATATGTCCAAACACGTCCGCCTTCACCACGAGCAGATTCGCTCATTAAGCGAAGCTTATCGTCTCCAGGAATGGCTGTTGGATGAATTTGAATAAACTCCCCATTTGAATAGTAAGCTCCTTGTTGATACACAATGGATGCTGCTGAACCAGTATTAATAACTGAATTCGTTGATTTTCCGAAAATAATACCAGGTCCACCTGTGGCCATAATTACCGCATCTGCAGGGAATGTTTTAATTTCCATAGACTTCAAGTCTTGTGCGGTAATTCCACGACAGGTACGCTCATCATCTAATACTGCTCCTAAGAATTCCCAACCTTCATACTTTGTTACGAGCCCTGCTACTTCATAGCGACGAACTTGTTCATCTAATGCATACAGAAGCTGCTGCCCTGTTGTTGCGCCTGCAAACGCAGTTCTGTGATGCTGTGTTCCTCCGAATCGTCTGAAGTCTAACAAACCTTCAGGAGTACGGTTAAACATAACACCCATACGGTCCAATAAATGAATAATGCCTGGGGCAGCTTCACACATTGCTTTTACTGGAGGTTGATTGGCTAAAAAGTCTCCGCCGTATACCGTATCGTCAAAGTGTTCCCACGGTGAATCTCCTTCACCTTTTGTATTTACAGCTCCGTTAATACCACCTTGAGCGCAAACTGAGTGAGATCTCTTCACTGGAACTAATGAAAACAAATCAACTTGTTTGCCAGACTCAGCAATTTTAATTGTTGCCATTAAGCCCGCTAAGCCGCCACCAACAACAATAATTCTTCCTTTACTCATCGTAACCTCACTCCTTTAAAACGTAATTTTATGCAAATGCGAATAATGTACGTACACCTACAAATGTTAATGCGAAGAAGATCGCTAATGTTACATATGTTGAAATTCGTTGAGAGCGAGGTGTTACAGTTAACCCCCAGCTAACGCCAAATGACCATAATCCATTAGCAAAATGGAAAATCGTTGACACAACACCAACAATATAAAATACCATCATACCAGGATTACTTAAAATATCTTGCATCATATTAAAGTCTACTTTTTGACCAAGCGCAGCTTGAATACGTGTTTCCCAAACATGCCATGTAATGAAAATAAGCGTTACAACGCCAGATACACGTTGTAAGACAAACATCCAGTTACGGAAGAAACCGTATCTGCTTACACTCGTTTTGGCAGTAAACGCAATATACAAGCCATAGATAGCATGAAATAGAATAGGTAAGAAGATAATAAAGATTTCAAGTGCGTAGCGAAAAGGTAAGCTCTCCATAAAATGAGCTGCTTGATTAAACGCTTCTTCTCCCTTTGTTGCAAAGTGGTTGACAACCAGATGTTGGACTAAAAATATGCCTACTGGTATGACACCTAGTAAAGAATGTAGTTTGCGATACTGAAACTCTTTGTTCGCTGCCATGTGCGTAATACCCCCCTTAGTTAGATAAACAATGTTAGTGAAAACAAAGCTCCCGAATAAAATAAATAGATTGATACAACAGAAAATGAAAACCTTTGCATTCTCTATTAAAATATGTGACACATCAATTTTACTCCCATCAACATAGAGCGTCAAGATAAGATATTTAAATCTTCATTAAAATATAAATTTATAAAAAATTAAGTTTGTTAACGCTTACTAAGTTGATGTTATAGGATTTTATATTTTTTACACTTCTTATTGTACACCTTTATGTAACCGTTTTCCACAAAAGATTGCGACTTCCTATAAAAGGATATTCATTTTATTGTACAATAATTTTTTACGTATTTCGAAAAGTTATAGATGCAACAACCATCTCATGGACTTTGCTTGATTTATTTTTAAAAATAGATGAGAGAACTGCTCAATTTGTATATAATAGATGTAAAGAAAGAGGGGAAAAAATGAGCAATCAACAAACTGAAACGCAGCAAGAAATCGTTGAAAGTGAAGAAATCAATCAAACCGATACTCCACAAGCACCTACAACTCCTTATTTTGGATACAGCTTACTTCGAGACGTGTTAATTCCAGAACTTCTTAGCAATGATACGAATGAAATCTCGTACTGGGCAGGAAAACGGTTAGCACGAAAATTTCCACTTTCCTCTATTGAAGAGATTAGCGGCTTTTTTGTGAAAGCTGGCTGGGGACAATTAACCATTTTAAAAACTGAAAAATATAACATTGAAATGGAATTAACAGGTGAAGTTGTCAAACGAAGATTTACTGAGTATCCCAATTCATCTTTCCATCTTGAAGCTGGCTTTGTTGCTGAACAAGTTCAACAGTTAAAAAACCGTCTAACAGAAACTTATTTAACCAACAAAGAAAAAGCCGACAAAGTCCTTTTTTCCGTTCAATGGGATAAAAAAGATATCATTACACCTGAAACTAGAACGGAAAGATATAAAAAATAAAAGCGGGCTGTGCCCGCTTTTATTTTTGAACTTGATAAATATCTTGCTCTTCTAATTCAAAAGCAGTGTGCAAAGTTTCTACCGCTTTGACCATGTCTTTATGTGGCACAACTGTTGATACTTTAATTTCAGACGTACTTACCATTTTCACTTCAATTTCTTCCACAGCTAATACTTCAAACATATCGGCAGCAACGCCTGGGTTTGAAATCATACCCGATCCAACAATCGAAACTTTAGCTAAGCCCCTTTCATGCTCCACTTTTTTATGACCTACTACTTCTTTTAACTGAGCTAGCACAGATAAAGTCGTATCCGTATCTTCTGTTTTAATCGAGAAAGAAATAGATAAACGATTGTCTGACGTCACATTTTGAATAATAATATCCACGTTAACGTGCTCTTTTGCTAATGCTGTAAAAATGGTTGATAATGTCTGAAGCTCATTATTTAGCCCTTCAATTGTGACTCTTGAGATATTATCTTCAAATGCAATTCCTCTTACTACTAAGTTCTGTTCCATCGATACTTCCTCCTCAACAATCGTTCCTCTTTCTAATACTAGACTTGACCTTACCTCTAGTGGCACCTGATAGTTTTTTGCAAACTCTACTGCTCGAGGGTGCAATACACCTGCCCCTAGATTTGCAAGCTCTAGCATTTCATCATATGAAATAGACTGCAGTTTACGAGCGTCTTGCACGTAGCGAGGGTCCGTTGTAAATACTCCCGTTACGTCTGTATAGATATCGCACTTATCTGCTTTTAATGCCGCTGCTAAAGCTACGGCTGTTGTATCAGATCCGCCTCTTCCTAACGTTGTAATGCTGTTATCTTCCGACATTCCTTGAAATCCTGCTACGACCACAATATGATTTTCTTTCAAACGCCCTGCAATGGCTTGTTCATTAATCTTGGTGATTCGTGCATTTCCATGCTGAGCTTCCGTATAAATTCCTGCCTGCCATCCTGTATAGGAAGTAGCGTCATAGCCTTTTTCTTGCAGCGCCATTGTAAGGAGAGAAATGGTAACTTGCTCACCGGTTGTTAGTAGCATATCCATTTCTCGTTTACTTGGTTTACTTGTAATTTCTCCTGCTAATCTTACTAATTCATCTGTTGTTTTACCCATTGCTGATACAACCACTACTACTTGATTGCCTTGCTCAACTTCCTGGATAACCCGGTTTGCTACATGCTGAATTCGTTCTGTTGATCCAACAGAAGTTCCACCAAATTTTTGAACGATTAATCCCATAAGTCTCCTCATCCTTTCACTTGTTTTCAATATGATAAAGAGGCGATCTATTGCTTAAGCTCAGACAATAAAAAAAGCAATGAGATGGATATCTCATTGCTTAACGAACGAAAAGTATATAAAACGTTCAATGCCGTGAGATAGCTCTCCAAGAAACACATTCTTGACAATCCTACATTTATTCAACGCAGAACCAGCAAATGACTCTATGAGATGTCATTCACTTCGGCAAATTTTCCTTTCCACATTTGTCTTTAGAGCTCATACTCTTCCAAATGTGTACTCTTAAAATTCGCACCTCTATCTTCACTTCAGTTTAATGAAGTGTCATATGAAATTATGTTCTAGCTTATCAGAGTTTAAACTGGAATTCAATACTAATTTTTTAAGGCTTCAACAATTTGTTCCGCAACCGGCCTTGGAACTCCTGCATTTTGAATCTCTTCGATTGATGCTTCCTTCATCTTTTTAACGGATCCAAACTTTTGCAACAACGCTCTTTTCCGCTTTTCACCTACTCCTGGAATATTGTCTAATATAGACTGAAAAGCCGATTTAGAACGAACTTGTCGATGAAACGTAATAGCAAAGCGGTGAACCTCATCTTGAATTCGCTGAAGCAAGTAGAATTCTTGGCTGTTACGCTGAAGTGGAATAATTTCAGGAGGATCTCCAATCATTAAATTAGATGTTCTATGCTTTTCATCTTTGACTAATCCAGCTGTTGGAACAAGCAGCCCTAGTTCATTTTCCAAAACATCTTGAACAGCTGCTAAATGACCTTTTCCACCGTCAACAATAAGTAAATCTGGTAAAGGTAAACCTTCTTTTAATACGCGCGTATATCGTCTTCGTACCACTTCACGCATTGAACCATAATCATCAGGGCCTTCAACCGTTTTAATTTTATACTTTCGATATTCTTTCTTTTCAGGTTTACCGTCAACGAAAACGATCATAGCAGAAACAGGATCTGTTCCTTGAATGTTGGAATTATCAAAAGCTTCAATACGATAAGGCGCTTCAATTCCTAGTGCTTGCCCCAACTGCTCGACAGCACCAACCGTACGCTGTTCATCTCGTTCAATTAAATAAAACTTTTCTTTTAAGGCAATTTGAGCGTTTTTTGACGCAAGCTCAACAAGCTCTTTCTTTTTTCCTCGTTTTGGATGCTGAACGTCTACTTCTAAAAGCTGTTCTGCAAGGTTTGCATCTACAGTTGCTGGCACAAGAACTTCTTTAGGCTTTAAGTTTTTTCCGTAAAATTGTCCAATGAACGTTAGGAAATCTTCTTCTGGTTCGTGGTAAAACGGAAACATAGACACTTCGCGTTCCATTAGCTTTCCTTGTCGAATAAAGAAAACTTGTACACACATCCAGCCTTTATCATAAGAATAGCCAAATACATCACGGTTAATAAAGTCATTGAACGTTACTTTTTGCTTCTCCATTGTAGCTTCAATATGAGCAATTTGATCTCGATACTCTTTTGCACGTTCAAAATCTAGCTCTTCTGAAGCTTTCATCATCTTTTCTGTTAATTCAATTTTCACCTGTTCATAACCACCGCTTAGAAAGCGCGTAATATTATCAATAATTTCTTTGTTTTGGCTATCCGTAACGTCATATACACAGGGAGCTAGGCACTGTTCAATATGATAATATAAACATGCTCGATTAGGCATCGTCGTACATTTCCGCAAAGGATAAATGCGATCTAATAGCCGCTTGGTTTCATTTGCAGCCTGAACATTTGGATACGGTCCAAAATATTTTCCTTTATCCTTTTTAATTTTGCGCGTGATGACAAGGCGAGGGTGTTTTTCATTCGTAATTTTAATAAAGGGATACCCCTTATCATCTTTCAGCATAATATTATATTTAGGATCATGCTTTTTAATTAAATTCATTTCTAAAATAAGGGCTTCTAAGTCTGACGACGTCACAATATACTCAAAGTCTACAATATCATTAACCAGGCGCAGCGTTTTTCCATCATGAGACCCTGTGAAATAAGAACGAACTCGATTTTTTAGAACCTTTGCTTTTCCAACATAAATAACCGTTCCATACTTATCTTTCATTAAATAACAACCCGGTTGTTCAGGTAAAATAGCCAGCTTTTCTTTTAAATAAGGATTCATACGGCTCTCCTTCCTTCAATATTTTTAACTTTCGCCAAAACCTTCTTGCTTATCTATATTTATTCTTCATTTATACAAAAATAAAAGGAAACGAACGTTTATTCGTTTCCTTTTATTATATCACTTTTAGAAAAAATGTACGAAACCGTCAATGCGGTATAAAGTAGTAAAAACCTAGCTATCGCTAGGTTTTTTACTTACGCGTGTTTATCAACTAATTCAGCTAGTGCTTCTTTTGGTTGGTAACCAATAACTTGGTCTACCTTTTGTCCATCTTTAAATAAAATTAAAGTTGGGATACTCATTACGCCGTGGCTACCAGCAGTTTCTTGGTTTTCATCCACGTCCACCTTTACGATTTTCACTTTTTCACCGTATTCTTGATCTAACTCTTCAAGAACTGGCGCGATCATTTTACATGGTCCACACCATGGTGCCCAAAAGTCAACAAGAACTAGCCCTGAACCAATTTCATTTGAGAAAGTTTGATCTGTTGCGTGTGCAATTGCCATTGTAATTCCTCCTAAATATATGCTATATCTACATGATAAAGAAAGTATACCACCTTCATATAACAGTGGCTATTTATTTGCTTATACTTTTTAATGTATTCGTAACAACTTATTTACTACATAATACAGGTCGTTCCAGGACATGGAACAGCGAAAGACTAGCCAAGCTAAATGGCTTTATATAATACCTGTATCCTATTTTACACACCTTTAAACAATTCATTCATTATTTTCATAAGAAAAGTCTTTTCCACCGTAGCTGGCAGAAAAGACTTTTTCTTATGAGGATTGTACTTTTAATTTTTTAAATTCTTCTGTAAGCAGTGGTACGACTTCAAATAAATCACCGACAATGCCATAATCCGCTACTTTAAAGATGTTTGCTTCTGCATCCTTGTTAATAGCCACGATAACTTTTGAATTAGACATTCCAGCTAAATGTTGAATAGCTCCTGAGATACCGCAAGCGATATAAAGATCTGGTGTTACAACTTTTCCCGTTTGGCCAATTTGAAGTGAGTAATCGCAGTACTCAGCGTCACAAGCTCCGCGGGATGCTCCAACTGCTCCACCAAGCACATCAGCTAAGTCTTCTAGCGGCTTAAATCCATCTTCACTTTTTACACCACGTCCACCTGCAATGACCACTTTTGCTTCTGATAAATCTACCCCTTGAGTGGCTTTGCGAACTACTTCTTTTACAATTGTACGTAGATTTTTAATTTCCACATCAAATTCTTTTACGTCTCCTGTACGATTCGTGTCTTTTTCCAAAGCCGAGATATTGTTTGGACGGATGGTAGCAAAGATAAAGTCTTCTGTAGAAATCTTCTTTTCAAATGCTTTTCCTGAATAGATTGGGCGAGTGAAGACTAAGTTTCCACCTGCTGCTTCAAGTGCTGTTACGTCTGATATTAGCCCCTTATCTAGACGCGCAGCCAATTTAGGTGATAAATCTTTTCCTAAAGCCGTATGACCAAATATAATTGCTTCTGGCTTTTCTTCTTGAATAACAGCCAATAGTGCTTGTGCATAGCCATCAGATGTATAAGAATCCAAGTCATCATGCTCGGTTACAATTACTCGGTTTGCTCCGTAATGAATGAGTTCGTCTCCTAAATTTTTCACTCCTTTACCAACAAGAACGCCAACGACTTCTCCACCTTCAGCAACCGTTGCGCCTGCAGCAATTGCTTCAAATGATACGTGCCGTAATGCACCTTCTCTTGCTTCTCCTAACACCAATACTTTGCGTCCCATTTCAATTCCCCCATTATCTTAAGCTTTTTTTAAACTACTTTTGCTTCTGAATGCAATAGCGTAACCATCTCTTTTACTTGATCTTGAATATCGCCACTCAAAACGCGTCCTGCTTCTTTTTTAGGTGGTAAATAAATTTCGATTGTTTTTGTTTTTGCTTCTACATCACCTTCATCTAAATCTAAATCATCTAACTCCAGTTCTTCCAGCGGCTTCTTTTTTGCTTTCATAATGCCTGGTAAAGATGGATAGCGTGGCTCATTTAGACCTTGTTGCGCCGTAACCAGTAGCGGTAAAGTTGTCTCAATAACTTCTGAGTCACCCTCTACATCTCGTACAACTGTTACGTTTGTTCCATCGATATCAAGCTTTGTTGCCGTAGTAACGTACGGAATTTCTAATAGTTCAGCGACACGCGGACCAACTTGGCCTGATCCTCCGTCGATTGCCACGTTCCCTGCTAAAACTAAATCCGGCGATTGATCTTTTAAATACTGCGCTAAAATTTTAGCTGTCGTATACTGATCCCCATACTCTACGTCGTCTTCAATATTGATCAGCACCGCTTTATCAACTCCCATTGCAAGTGCTGTACGAAGCTCTTTTTCTGCTTCTTCGTTTCCTACCGTTACAACCGTAATTTCTCCCCCATGCTTATCTTTCAGCTGAATTGCTTCCTCTACTGCATATTCATCGTAAGGGTTAATAATAAACTCTGCTCCATCTTCTGCAATTTGACCATTTTGTAAAACAATTTTCTCCTCAGTATCAAATGTTCTTTTTAATAAAACATAAATATTCATTTATTTCCCCTCCTAAAGATAGTTACTTTCCAACAAACTTTGGCTCTCTTTTTTCAATAAAAGCCGTAACCCCTTCTTTTGCATCCTCCGTGTTGAATACGCTTCCAAAAAGTTGTGCTTCTTTTTCTACTCCCTCGTAATAACGACTCGTTTTTGTATACTGTAGTAATTCAAGGGTCGCTTTTACAGAACTTGGGCTCTTTTTAGCAATTACTTCCGCTATCGCCGTTACTTTTGAATGAAGTTCCTCCTCATGGTAGGAAGCATTGGCTAATCCAAGGGTTACCGCTTCTGTTCCCTTGATTGGCCTGCTTGTTAGCATCATTTCACATGCCTTAGCAGCTCCCACATAGCGTGGCAGTCGCTGGGTACCTGCAAATCCCGGAATGATTCCAAGCTGGAGTTCAGGTAGGCCAAGCTTTGCATCATGCGTAACAAATCGCATGTGACAGCTCATCGCTAATTCTAACCCTCCTCCAAGAGCCGTTCCATGAATCATGGCAATAATAGGCTTTGGATAATTTTCAATATACTCAAATAAGTTTTGACCTTTTTTAGCTAAATTTTCATATTGAGTGGATTGTTGTAAGGAAGTAAACTCTTTAATATCGGCTCCTGCGCAGAAAAAGCGCCCTTCACCTTTTAGAATAATAACTCGAGTTTCCTCAATCTCTTCGTACTTTTTTAGTAGTTGTGAAAGCTCTTGTAATACGCCTTGAGACAGCGCATTAGCAGGTGGGTTGTTAAATGTAATAAACGTTATTCCTTGAATTGTTTCACTATACAAAGCGCTCAATTCTACTCACCTCTTGCTTCAATTTATGTAGAGCATAAGCTCTCCCCATTAAAGCGGAGAGCCACTGCATCCATTCATTAATAAATAGTGTACTTTTTTAGATAGTTCGCTTAATTCGTAACGCTGATCATTCATCACCCATGTAGTGACCGTTTCATCAATCGTCCCAAATATCATTTGGCGGGCCAAGCGAATATCCAAGTTTTCTGGAAACTCTCCTGTTTCGATTCCCTTTTGAAGGATGGTATCAATAACAGTAAGGTAATCTTTTAATACATCATTAATTTTCAAGCGAAGCTCTTTATTTGATTGTCTTAACTCTAACTGTGTGACAACCGCTAATGAATAATCACTTGCTAAGAATGAGAAATGTTTATCAATTAACATATATAGGCGTTCAGAAGCAGTGTTTACTTCAACAATTTCTTCCTGTACCTTTTCAATAAACTGTCCCATCTTTTCTTGAAATAAAGAAATTAATACATCTTCTTTATTTTTAAAGTATAAATAAATCGTTCCATCAGCTACTCCTGCTTGCTTAGCAATCTTTGAAACCTGAGCATTATGGTAGCCGTTTTCAGCAATAACAATTACTGCTGCATCAATAATTTGCATGTACTTTGGCTTATTTCTTTTCAATCTAAATACGCTCCTTTAAAATATGAATGATGATTCATTCATATTTTTATAATAAAGAAATAAGATGATTCTGTCAATTGTGTTTTATAAAAAAAGAGACGACGTTTATCATGTCGCCTTTTTTTGACTTTCCTTTTCTTCCTCAACGAGTGCTCTTCTTAAAATCTTTCCGACTGCTGTTTTCGGAAGTTCTTTTCGAAACTCGTATACCCGAGGAACTTTGTATGCCGCTAAATATTGACGTGAAAAAGTATTTAATTCTTCTTCTGTACATGATACACCATTTTTTAGAACAATGTAAGCTTTTACTGTTTCTCCTCTGTATTCATCTGGAATTCCAGCAACAACGACTTCTTGCACTTTCGGGTGCTCATACAGTACCTCTTCAATTTCACGAGGATAGATATTATATCCACCTGCAATAATCATATCTTTTTTACGATCTACAATATAGAAGAAGCCATCTTCATCCATGTAACCAACATCACCTGTTTTCAGCCACCCATCTTGTAACACAGCTTCGGTTTCATCAGGACGATGCCAATATCCTTTCATAACCTGTGGACCTTTTACTACAATTTCACCAATTTCATTAATTGGCAATGCTTCGCCTGTTTCAAACGAGACAATTTTGGCATCTGTATCTGGCCAAGGAACACCGATACTTCCTCTAATTCTCTTCTCCCAAACAAAATTAGAGTGTGTAACTGGAGATGTCTCAGTTAAACCGTAACCTTCTACTAACTTCCCTCCCGTTATTTCCTCAAATTTTTCCTGTACTTCAACAGGGAGAGGTGCAGAACCACTAATACATGAATCAATGGATGATAAGTTGTATTTGCTGAGATCAGGATGATTTAATAACGCAATATAAATAGTTGGGGCACCTGGAAACAAAGTAGGACGCTGCTTATGAATTGTTTTTAAAACGCTTTCCACATCAAATCTGGGTAATAAAATCATTTCATATCCTTCTAAAACAGATAAAATGAGTACCGTGGTTAAACCATATACGTGAAAAAACGGTAGGATTCCAAGAATTTTTTCATGACCTTGTTTGCACCGATAAAGCCAATGAGAGCACATTGTTGCGTTCGTTACTAAGTTTTTATGAGTAAGCATAACTCCCTTTGGAAATCCAGTTGTTCCACCAGTATATTGTAATAAGGCAATATTTTCATTAGAAGTAACGTCGTATACAAAGGTTTCAGATTCTCTTTTACGCTTCATAATAGTTGGGAATAGATGCGTATCACCCATATGCTCAACTTGAACAGTTATAGCTTGCTGCTTTTTTTGTACATAAGGATATAATAGATTTTTCGGGAATGGTAAGTAGTCTTTAATTGAAGTTGAAATAACATGTTTAATTTTTGTTAACGCTTTCACTTTTGAGATGCGCGGATACAATAGATCTAAAGCAATGATACATGTTGCTCCTGAATCATTTAATTGATACTCTAATTCTCTTTCTGTATACAACGGATTGGTTTCAACAACAATTCCTCCTGCCAAGAGAACTCCATAAAAAGAGATAACAGCTTGAGGACAATTTGGCAACATTATGGCGACTCGATCTCCCTTTTGTACACCTATTTCCTTGAGGTATACAGCCAAAGTAATTGCTTGCTCATATAGTTCATGAAACGTGAGTCGCTTGCCTAAAAAGTGCACAGCACACTTATGTGGATTCTTCTTAGCTGCTTCCTCAAAAAGCTGAGCTAACGTCTTTTCACTGTATGCAAGTGAATGAGGTATTTCAGGTGGGTACTGAGAAACCCATGGTTTATCAAGCATACTGCTCCCTCCTTTATTTTTTAAATTTTCTTTCTTCTTAAAGTATACTACTTTTGAATCAGTAATTAGCATGACAAATAGTTATAAAAAAAGAGAAGAGATTTTCACTCTTCTCTTGTCTAACTAATTTATGAAAAAAACAACAAATAAATAAGGCCAATTACCATAAACAATCCGCATAATCCAATCAATACTTTTGCCAATAGTTCCATGTCTCTGCTCCCCTATCCAATTCCTGCACCAATGACAAACGACATGCCAACAGAAATAATCAATGAAATTAAGCCGACCGCGCGATTATCATTTTCAATCTCGTCGTCAATTCGAAACTTTGGTGTTAAAAACTCAAAGATAAAGTAGCTCATTAACAAAAGAACAAACCCATAGATTCCCCAGCCCAGCATTGTAAATAAATTATCATTATGCTCGATGGAATACTTAAAAATATTGGCTAAGCCAAATATTTTACCTCCTGTAGCCATGGCAACTGCAAGGTTCCCTTTTTGAATTTCTTCCCAGTTTTTATATTTTGTTACAAGTTCGAAAATCGCTAAAAATACAACAATACTTAATATAACAACGCTGTAGTAAGCCGCTGATTCCACATAAGGATCTTTCCAAAAATTATCCATTCCTTGCAGCTCTCCTCCCCCTCATCTTCTCTATTACTTAAATTCTACGACAGTAACACCTGTCCCTCCTTCACCAGCTTCGCCAAAACGAGCTGATTTAACTGAACAGTGGTTCTTTAAATATTCTTGCACACCTTTTCGTAAAGCACCAGTTCCTTTTCCATGAATAATAGATACGCGTGGATAACCTGCAAGAAGCGCATCATCTAAATATTTTTCAACTCGACTAAGTGCATTTTCGTATCTTTCTCCTCTAAGATCAAGTTCTAAGCTAACATGATAATCTTTACCTTTTACCGTTGCAAGAGGCTTTGTTTCAACAGGTTTTGGTGAGCTGATGTACTCTAGGTCTTTTTCTTTTACTTTCATTTTCATAATACCCATCTGAACTTGCCACTCATTACTTCCTGTCCGCTCAAGTAACGTACCTTTTTGTCCCCATGTCACAACTTTCACTTCGTCGCCCGGAGACAGGACTCTCTCTTGCTTTTTAGGTTTAGAAACTTGCTTTTTACTTTTCTCCAATGTAGGGACCGCATCTTCTAGGCGTTTTCTTGCTTCAATCAGCTCATGCTCTTTAATCGATGCTTGCTGATTTTTTTGCATTTGGCGTAAATTCCGAATAATGTTTTCCGCTTCTTGTGATGCTTCCTTAATTGTATCTTCAGCTTTCTTTTCTGCTTTTTCATATAACTTATCGCGCTGTTCATTGAATTCAATAATTTGACGCTGAAGCTCTTGATGAAGCTTTTCAGATTCCTTACGTAATGTTTCCGCTTCAGCTAGTTCAGCTTCCGATTTACGTCTGCTCTCTTCAAGGGACGCAATCATGTTTTCCACTTTATTTGTCTCAGAACCAATATAGCTTTTAGCATGATTGATAACCTTATCTTCTAGCCCTAATCGCTTTGAAATTTCAAATGCGTTACTTCGTCCTGGTACACCAATTAATAGCTTATAAGTTGGGCTTAGCGTTTCAATATCAAACTCAACGCTCGCATTCACAACACCGGCACGGTTATATCCATATGCTTTTAGTTCTGGATAATGAGTGGTTGCAACTACTCTTGCACCGCACCCATATACTTCATCCAAAATCGAAATGGCTAGCGCTGCTCCTTCTTGAGGGTCTGTACCGGCTCCTAGCTCATCAAATAAAACAAGGCTTTCGCTATCTACCTTCTTTAAGATATCCACAATATTAACCATATGAGAAGAGAACGTACTTAAGCTTTGTTCAATTGACTGCTCATCTCCAATATCGGCAAATACGTGCTTAAATACCGCCATCTCTGAACCGTCTAGCGCTGGAATTTGGAGGCCAGCTTGAGCCATTAGTGTAAATAAACCAATTGTTTTTAGCGTAACGGTTTTACCGCCTGTATTAGGACCTGTAATCACAATCGACGTATAGTCATCACCAAGCTCAATATCGTTGGCTACCACTTCATCTTGCGAAATCAGAGGATGCTTTGCTTTAAATAACTTGATGTAGCCTCGGTCATTCATCTTTGGTTTTGAAGCTTTTAACTCGTGACTATAACGTCCTTTAGCAAACATAAAATCCAATTCACCGAGTAAATAAATGTTTTGTCTTAGCTCATTTGCTACTTCTGCCACTTGAGTCGTGAGCTCAATTAAGATTTTTTCGATTTCTTGCTTTTCTTTCATTTTCGCTTCTTGCAATTCATTATTTAACGTAACAATTGCTTGCGGTTCAATAAATAGCGTTGCACCTGAAGATGACTGATCGTGAACGATACCTCCATAAGCACTGCGATACTCTTGTTTTACTGGAATAACGAATCGGTCATTTCGAATCGTTACAACCGTATCTGAGAGCATTTTTTGAGCAGAAGATGAGCGCACTAAACTCTCTAGCTTTTGACGAATACGTGATTCAGTCGAACGAAGCTTTTGACGAATGCCTCTCAGCTGTTCGCTAGCACCGTCTAGAACCGTTCCATTTTCATCAATGCTCATCTTAACCGCTTGCTCTACTTCTGGCAGGGGTACCAACTTTTCGATATGTTCTTGGATGATTGGAATCTGGACGTCTTCGTCTTCTACTAATTGCTCAACAAATTGTTTTAATTGTCTCGCTGCATAGATTGTGCCAGCAATATCTAAGAGTTCATTTGGACTTAACGTTCCTCCAATTTCAGCTCGCTTTACGCTTTGTCTTACATCCGAAACTCCACCGAGAGGTACATGTCCACGAAGTCTTAGAACTGTTGTGGCTTCATCTGTAGCATCCTGCCATTTTAAAACCTGTTCATAGTCTGTAGATGGAACAAGCTGATCTACTTTTTCTTTCCCTAAAGATGAGGCAACTTTTGTAGCTAGCTGTTCTTTTACTTTATTAAATTCAAGCACTTGAAAGATCCTTGGTTGCAAAATAAATTCCTCCTGATAATTATTACTCTTTGTGGCGGTTTAAAAACACCTTTAACTCATCTAAACTATACGTATTTAACACTGTTTGAGGCTTTAACCATCCCTTTACGCCAGTAGATACGCCAACCTTCATGTCTTCTAACATCTCGAGGTTGTGAGCATCTGTATTAATAGCAATTTTCACTCCTGCTTCTTGCGCTTTCTTAATGTGCTCTGCTGCTAAATCCAAACGATTTGGGTTTGCGTTTAATTCAAGAGCAGTATCGGTTTCTTTAGCAAGTGAAATTAACAAATTAATATCCACATCATACCCTTCTCTTCGACCAATTAAGCGTCCCGTTGGATGTGCAATTAAATCTACGTGTTGATTTGTTAACGCGTTTTTCAAACGCATCATAATGTCTTCACGAGATTGTGAAAAACTTGAATGAATAGAGGCAATGACAAAATCCATTTCAGCTAATAGCTCATCTTCATAATCGAGCGTCCCGTCTGGTAAAATGTCCATTTCAATTCCTGCTAGAATCGTAAAATCCGTATATTTTTCATTTAACCTCTTTACTTCTTCTCGCTGCTTACGAATGCGCTCTGGCGTTAATCCGTTAGCTACTTTTAAATACTGTGAGTGATCGGTAATCGCCATATACTCATAACCTTTTGCTCGGCAAGCTTCAGCCATTTCTTCAAGAGAGTAACCTCCATCACTCCACGTTGAGTGCATATGTAAGTCGCCTTTAATATCATCATGCTTTAAGAGCTCTTGATTCTTTGTAAATATGTCTACTTCACGTCCATCTTCTCTAACCTCAGGTGGAATAAATGCTAGTCCAAAATGATGATAGAACGCTTCTTCTGTTTCAAATGTTTGGATTTCACCTGTCTCTATGTTTTCCACACCGTATTCACTAATCTTCTCCCCGTTCTCCTTAGCTAATTGACGCATACGAACATTATGATCTTTGGAACCAGTAAAATGATGAAGCGTTGTAACAAAAGCTTGATCTTCAACAAGACGGAAGTCAACGGATACGTCGTAGTCATAGCCGAGCGTCACAGAAACTTTTGTATCTCCATTTGAAATGATATCTTTAACAAGCGGCAATGACACAAGCTGTTCTCGAACAGCTGCTGGGTTTTCCGTTGAAATAATAAAATCTAAATCCTTTACCGTTTCTTTCATTCGTCTAATACTTCCAGCTTGTGAATATCGAATAATATCTGTCATCGCTTCTAATTGTCCTAGAATTTCTTCAGCAATTGGTAGCATAAATGCAAGTGGTAACCGCTCTGGTCTTTTTCCATATTCCGCGATTGCGGCTAAAATCTTTTCTTCTGTTTTCTTACCAAAGCCAGCTAATCCCTGAACTTTTTCATTATGACAAGCTTCTTCTAGTGAAATGATGTCCACAATGTCTAACTCTTTATATAACTTTGCAATCTTTTTTCCACCTAATCCAGGAAGTTTTAAAAGCGGTACTAGCCCTTCCGGCACTTCTTTTTTCAATTCGTCTAATACGGATGACTGGCCTTTTTCTCTAAATTCTTCAATTACCGTCGCTGTACCTTTTCCAATTCCTTGTAGAGTTGTTACGTCTTCAATATCACTTAGGCTACGCTCATCGCTCTCAAGCGCTGCCGCAGCTTTACGAAAAGCAGAAATCTTAAATGGATTATCTCCTTTTAACTCCATATATGTAGCAATAGTCTCTAAAAGTTTAATAACATCTTTTTTATTCATTATTCAACCTCGATTCAAGATTTATATGTATGAGTGCGGTCTATATTTACTTGTACTACTTTGACACCAAAAAGCTTTATTTACGTTTAGTCCTTCTTTATTATTGTAAAACAAAAAAAGAGGATTTCAAAAGTATTATGCCACTTCTGAGCAATCCTCTCCACTGTCTATTTAAATTACTTGCTTATACCATACCGTATTCTGTCCACAAATCTTGAATAACAGATGATAAATAAGGTGTATTTTCAACGATATTTGTGGCAATTGCTGACTGTTGAATCGCCGTTTGTACGTCATTTACAGGAAGAACCGCCCCCATATAGAGTAGAATGAATACGAGAACGTAAACCTCTACGAAGCCTAATGCTCCCCCTCCCCATCTATTCAGTTGACGTAAGATCGGAAGATCCGTTAAAGCAGTTAGCACAGAACCAACCATACGTAAAACAAGACGGGTAACAAAGAACAAAATCGCAAAAGCTATCATGCGATAAAAAGCATCTTCAAGAAACGCAGGATCTAATACAAATGATGCAACGCTTTGCTGTTGCATATTTGGAAACGGAATTAACAAACGTAGTCGAGGTGCTAAATCTGCGCTAAAAATATAGGCTACAATAAACGCTACGGCAAAGCTCACAAGGTGAACGATTTGTAGTATTAGCCCGCGTTTTAATCCAGTAACAAATCCTAACAGCAGCAGGATAACTAAAATAATGTCTAACATTAGAAGTCTCATTCCTCTTTCTGATGAAGTTTTTTTTCTAACATTTCATATTCCTCTTTGAGCTTTACATACTCATTCACAATATTGACCGCAGTTAGAACAGCTAATTTATTAATGTCTAAATACGGATTTTTTTTGCTAATCTCCCTCATTTTATCATCAACAATCGAAGCTACCAGTCGGATATGACTAGTACTTTCTGTTCCAACGATTTTATAAGGCTGACCATATATATCAACTGTCGCACGTGTTTTATCTTGTCCTGACACGAGAAAGTCCTCCGTTCCACAAAAAATCCTAATCAATATCATATCATGAAGAAGACTGCAATGGAAACATATCAATATTTACGTTATTATAAAAAATAGACATTTATTTGTAAAATAAGTTGACTAATCAGCTTATCGACAATGAAAGGTGGAGACATATGTCACACGTTGTTTTAACTTTATCATCTGATGACATCTTCAAAATGAAAACATTTTACACTCCGCACTTACAGGCTAAAGTACCTGCCGGTGCAATATTTACTGCAAAGACAGGTAACAGCTCAATCACCGCTTATAAATCTGGAAAAGTACTGTTTCAAGGGAAAGGTGCGGAAGTAGAAGCTGTGAAATGGGGCAACACAACCGCACCAATTAAAAAGCAAATTTCTAAAACTAAAGCCGTTTTACCTCCAAACTTTAGTGAGCTATCGGTAATTGGTTCTGATGAGGCAGGAACTGGTGATTACTTTGGTCCAATGACGGTTGTTGCTGCATACGTTAAAAAAGAACAAATTCCATTATTGAAAGAGCTCGGTGTCCGCGATTCAAAAGATTTAACCGACCAAAAAATTATTTCCCTTGCTCAGCAATTAATAAAAATTACTCCTTACAGCTTGCTCGTCCTACATAATGAAAAGTATAATACTTTCCAAGAACGAGGTATGACACAAGGAAAAATGAAAGCACTTCTTCATAATAAAGCAATTTTAAACGTGCTGAATAAGCTTAGTCCTGAAAAGCCAGACGGCATTTTAATTGATCAATTTGTTGAAAAGAATACTTATTACAAACATATCGCTAATGAAAAAGCAATAGCTAATGAAAACGTATATTTTAGTACGAAAGGCGAGGGCGTACATTTAGCAGTAGCTGCTGCTTCTATTATTGCAAGGTATGCCTTTTTAAAACAGATGGATAAGCTTTCAGAAACGGTCGGTATGACCATTCCTCGTGGCGCAGGCAAACAGGTGGATATTGCAGCTGCCTCCATTATTAAAAAGCACGGAGTTAAAGGTTTACATTCCATTGCTAAAACTCACTTCGCAAATACAGAAAAAGCTTTAGCTTTAGTAAAAAAATAAAGAGTTTGGGACATAACAAAATGATTGCTTCTAAGAGACGAACAATAGCTGTTCCAATCTTTTTGGTTTGTCCCAACACGTTCGTTCCATTGCGCTACGGCCACTCGCTGTTTCCAACATTGTTTTCACAATCAACAAAAAACCTGAACGATTAAAAGTGAGAAACTCTCAATCGTTCAGGTTTATCATTGGCTGAATTACTTATGTCCCAGCCTCTTGTTTTTTTATGAACGTAAGCTTGCTTTAAATTGTTCTTCAACAACTTTTAATACATTAGCATGAGCTGCTGATACTTCTTCATCCGTAAGCGTGCGCTCTGGATCTAGATAGCGTAAAGAGAAAGCGACAGACTTTTTGCCTTCTTCCATTCTTTCACCATCATATAAGTCAAACACCGCAACTTCTTTCAATAGTTCTCCACCAGCTTCATAAATCGCTGTTTGAAGTTCTCCTGCTAATACTTCTTTATCCACAACAAGAGCAATATCTCTTGTGATTGATGGGAAGCGAGGAATTGCAGAATAGCGAACTTCTTCTACTTTCGCCGCAAAGATTGCTTTTAAGTTTAGCTCAAATACGTACGTTTCGCGAAGACCATATTGTTTTTGCGTCACTGGATGAAGCTGACCAACATACCCAGCTTCTTGACCATTTAATACAACTGCCGCTGTACGTCCCGGGTGCATGCCTTCTTGATTTGTAGGCTTATATTCAATGTGATTATCAAGACCTAATGCTGATAATAATCCTTCTACAACGCCTTTAGCCACATAGAAATCAGCTGCTTTCTTTTCACCTTGCCAGCTGTTAGAATGCCATAAGCCTGTAATTGCTCCTGCTACTCGCTCTTCTTCTATTGGTAGCTGACCTTCTTCAGTTCCCAAGAACACTGAACCTGTTTCATATAGCGCAATTGAGTCTGTTTGACGAGCGTTATTGTGTTTAACAGCTTCAAGTAAGTGTGGTACTAAGCTTTGACGAAGAACGCTGCGGTCTTCACTCATTGGCATCGCTAAACGAACTGTTGATGCAGTATTTAATGCAAACTGTGTTGCTTTCTCTGCACTTGTTAATGAGTATGTTGTTGTTTGAGCTAACCCAGCGCCTTCTAAGAAACGGCGTACTTTACGACGCTTTAGCTGATAATCAGATAAACGGCCTGGCGTTGCTACAGTCACAGGAAGAGTTGTTGGTAAGTGGTCGTACCCATACATACGAGCTACTTCTTCCACAATATCTTCTTCAATTGTAATATCACCGCGACGCGTTGGAACGGTTACGATAATGGCATCGCCTTCCACTTTGCTTTCGAACTGAAGACGATTCATGATTTCTTGAACTTCAGCCATTTCTAGCTCTGTACCAAGAACATGATTGATGCGCTCAAGCGTTACAGATACAACAGCTGGTTCAATTGTCATTTCATCAAATTCAACTGTTCCTGAAACAATTTCTCCACCCGCATAAGCAGCCATTAGTTCAGCAGCACGATCAGCTGCTATACGTGTGCGGCTTGGGTCGATTCCTTTTTCAAAACGTGCACTTGCTTCACTCCGAAGACCGTGCTCTTTCGATGTTTGGCGCACAGATAACCCGCGGAAGTAAGCAGATTCAATTAACACATTTACTGTGTCATCTTGGACTTCAGAATTCGCTCCTCCCATTACACCGGCTAAAGCGATTGGGTCTTTACCATTTGTAATGACAAGCTGGTTCTCTTTTAGTACACGTTTTTGATTATCGAGAGTTACAATTTCTTCGCCTTCTTGTGCATGACGAACAACAACTTCTTTTGAGCCAAGACGATCATAATCAAACGCATGAAGTGGTTGACCGTATTCAAGTAAAATGTAGTTTGTAATATCAACTACGTTATTGTGTGGTCGAATCCCAGCTGCCATCAAGCGCGTTTGCATCCATAGCGGTGACGGCGCAATTTTAACATTTTTCACCATACGTGCTACGTATAAAGGATTATCTTCTTTTGCTTCTACTGCAACTGAAATGTAATCCGATGCTTTTTCTTCCGTCTCTTGAAACTCAACCTCTGGGTATTTTACTTCACGATTTAAGATTGCTGCTACTTCATGAGCTACCCCTAGCATGCTTAAACAGTCTGAACGATTTGGCGTTAAGCCAAGTTCTAATACTTCATCATGCAAATTCAATGCTTCTAAAGCATCTGCTCCAACTTCAGCATCGCTTGGGAATACAAAGATTCCTTCTTGGTAATCTTTTGCAACAAGCTTGCTTTCAATTCCAAGCTCTTGAAGAGAACAAATCATGCCGTTTGATTCTTCACCGCGAAGCTTAGCACGCTTAATTTTAAAATTGCCTGGTAATACAGCGCCTACTTTAGCTACCGCTACCTTTTGACCTTGTGCTACGTTTGGAGCACCACAAACGATTTGAACCGTTTCATCCCCAAGGTCAACCTGACAACGACTTAACTTATCTGCGTTTGGATGCTGTTCACGTTCTACTACGTGACCGATGACAACACCGCTTACGCCTTTATTTAAATTTTCTACACCTTCAACTTCAATTCCACTTTTTGTGACTTTATCAGCAAGTTCTTCAGCTTTTACTCCTGATAAATCTACATATTCTTGCAACCAACGATATGATACAAACATGTTAGTCCCTCCTTTATACTTGTTTGAATTGATTTAAGAAACGAGCATCATTTGTATAGAAATGACGAATATCATCAACGCCGTGCTTTAACATAGCGATACGCTCTACGCCTATTCCAAATGCAAAGCCGCGATATTTTTTAGAGTTATAGCCAGCCATTTCAAGTACATTTGGATGTACCATACCAGCGCCTAAAATTTCAATCCAGCCTGTTTGCTTACAAACATTACAGCCTTTTCCTCCACATTTAGCACATGATACGTCCACTTCAACAGATGGTTCAGTAAACGGGAAAAAGCTTGGACGTAGACGAATTTCACGCTCTGCACCGAACATTTTTTTCACAAATACCTCAAGCGTTCCTTTTAAATCACTCATACGAATATTTTCATCTACAACTAAACCTTCAATTTGCATAAATTGATGTGAATGCGTAGCGTCATCATCATCACGACGATATACTTTACCAGGACAAATGATTTTGATTGGACCTTTCCCTTCATTTCCATTCATTACGCGGGCTTGTACTGTTGATGTATGAGTACGTAATAACGTTTCTTCAGTAATATAGAATGTATCCTGCATATCACGTGCTGGGTGACCCTTTGGTAAATTTAACGCTTCGAAGTTGTAGTAATCTTGCTCCACTTCAGGTCCTTCAGCTACTTCATAGCCCATGCCTAAAAACAAATCTTCAACCTCTTCAATTACGCTTGTTAGCGGATGATGTGTACCGACTTTAACTGGTCGACCAGGAAGTGTCACATCGATTGTTTCTGAAGCTAGTTTACGGTTGATTTCTTCTGCTTCTAGCGCCGCTTGCTTTTCTTCAATCTTTGAAGCGATTGCTTCGCGCACTTCATTTGCAAGTGCTCCCATTACAGGACGCTCTTCAGCAGATAATTTCCCCATTCCGCGAAGTACTTCTGTAATTGGTCCTTTTTTTCCTAAATAAGCTACACGTACATCATTCAATGCTTTTAAATCTTTTGAGTCATCAATTTTAACAATCGCTTCTTGTTGCAGCTCTTGTAAACGCTCTTTCATTGAATAATCCTCCTTTTGTTTTAAAAAATTGCAAATAAAAAAACCTCTCCCAAAAGGGACGAGGTTTAATCGCGTTACCACCCTTGTTAACCATGCATCTGCACAGTTCACTTCATTAACGTTAACGGAATATCCGGAACACCTTTACATCAAAAATGATGGTCCAAGTGTCAACTCAAGAGGTGAATTCACTTATTGCGCTTATAAAAATGCTTTCAGTCACGGCATTTTCTCCCTGAATAACGCTACATAAGCTACTGCTCTCTATCACTGCTTTTCGCATATTTAGCTATTGTATTATTATAGTGAAAACGGCTAGCCGTTGCAACTACATTCCACGTAAATAGTACATTAAAATTGCTGATGCAATTGCTACATTTAACGATTCACTCTTTCCAAATATCGGTATATATAGGTTATGGTCCGTTTCATTCAGCACCGCTGAGCTTACACCTTGCCCTTCGTTACCAACAATCAGAGCAAAAGCTTCTGGCTTTTCAACTTCCGTGTACACAGAAGCATTTTGTAATGATGTACCATACACGCTAACTCCACATTCCTTTAGTTCTTTAATCGCACTAATTAAGTCTTTCTTAATAACAGGCAAGTTAAAGATTGCACCTTGAGTCGAACGGATGACTTTACTGTTATAAACATCTACACAGCCTGCTCCAATAATGACTGCATCGATTCCAGCAGCTTCTGCTGTACGAATAATGGTTCCTACGTTACCTGGATCTTGGACGGCATCTAACAGCACTAATCGACGCGCTGTCTGTAAGACGGATGATGATTGGTTTTGGTAACAAACGGCTGCAATTCCCTGAGGGGTTTCTGTATCAGCAATTGCTTTAATAACAGCAGGCGTCACCACAATCATCTCAACCGTATCAACATTCCAATGCGATGGAATATCAACATTATCAGCAAGAATGAGATACTTAATCATTTCTCTTTGGTTTAAAGCTTCTTCGACAAGATGAAAGCCTTCCACCAAAAATAAACCTTGATTATCGCGCTCTTTTTTTGTATGTAATTTTTTCCATAGTTTAACCTGTGGGTTCTTCACGGAATCAATTCGCTTCACCAAACATAACTCCTCTATTTATCAATTTCAGTTACGATACATAAATTGAATGTGACATACACAAACTATTTTTGATTTTACTATCTATAGTTGAGGTGATCACGATGGATCTTAATTTACGAAATGCTATTATATCAAATGTTTCAGGTAATTCTCAAGAAGAGCTTGAAGCAACGATTATGGATGCTATCAAAAGTGGTGAAGAAAAAATGCTTCCAGGTCTAGGTGTACTTTTCGAAGTACTATGGGAAAACTCGCCTAAAAGTGAAAAAGAAGAAATTTTAACAACACTTGAAAATAGCTTAAAGTAAGTACAAAAGGTGCACTCAAATTGAGTGCACCTTTTGTTTTATTCAAACGTAATTTTATTAACCGTTTCACGATCAAGTTTTTTAATAACTTCTGTAATTAACTTCACCGCATTTTCATAATCATCGCGATGTAACATTGCGGCATGTGAATGAATATAGCGAGTTGCAATTGTAATAGATAGTGCAGGTACGCCGTTAGCTGAAATATGAATAGCTCCTGAATCAGTACCACCGCCTGATAACGCATCAAACTGATATGGGATGTTCATTTCATCTGCTACATCTGTTACAAAGTCACGTAGACCCTTGTGAGAAACCATTGATGCATCATATAAAATGATTTGTGGGCCGTCACCCATTTTTGATGCTGCTTCTTTTTCAGACACTCCTGGCGTATCACCAGCAATACCTACATCTACGCCAAATGCAATATCAGGTTGAATAAGATTGGCTGACGTTTTTGCACCGCGTAAACCAACTTCTTCTTGCGCTGTTCCAACGCCGTATACAACGTTTGGATGCTCTTGACCCTTTAAATTCTTGAGCACATCAATAGCAATAGCACAGCCGATACGGTTATCCCATGCTTTAGCTAAAAGCATTTTTTCGTTATTCATAACGGTAAATTCAAAGTACGGAACAATTTGATCGCCAGGCTTTACGCCCCATTCCATTGCTTCTTCACGACTAGATGCACCGATATCAATAAACATATCCTTAATCTCAACCGTCTTCTTGCGTATTTCAGCAGGTAAAATATGAGGAGGTTTAGAGCCGATAACTCCTGTAATATCGCCTTTGCGCGTTACAATTGTAACACGTTGCGCTAGCATAACTTGCGACCACCAGCCACCTACAGTTTGAAAACGAATGAAGCCTTTATCATCAATTTGAGTGACCATAAAGCCAACTTCATCTAAATGACCTGCAACCATAATTTTAGGGCCTTTTTCATCACCAACTTTTTTGGCAATAAGGCTTCCAAGTCCGTCTGTTGAAATGCTATCAGCATAAGATTCAATATATTTTTTCATCACTTCTCTTGGTTCGCGTTCGTTTCCAGGAATACCTTTTGCATCAGTTAAGTCTTTTAACATTTGTAATGTTTCATCTAACTTTTTCATTTATCCATACCCCTTTCATATGTATATCTTTTATTATATAAGAAAGTATTTTCAGAGGAAATGTTTTCTTCTTAATACCCTTCGTCTTGACGCTTAAAGTTCACTTCATTTTTCATAATATAAGCCGTTTTCACTTCCTCAGCTGCGAAGCCAAGAATTTCTCCAAGACCCATGTATGAAGAGAATGATTCTATGTACTGTTCTTGATCTACGCTTCCTTTTAATTGTGTGAGCAAAGAGAACACATGTAAAAATTGTTCTGTTGCAGTTTCTTTGTCCGCTTTAACCGGAAGTTCTTCAATTGAATCAAATCCCCATTCAATTCCTAAAGATAATAAGAAGTGAACACCGTCTACGAACTCTTCTAAAATAACCTTTTTATCTGCCGACGGTTTTAGGCTCCAAAATTTGAAACAACGCGTTTCATTAGCCAGCTCGCCTAATTCTACTAATAAAGCAAGAAGTTTGCGGGAAACCAAGTCTTCGTTTTGAAGCTTATGATTTGTTTCAATATGTTGATCTAGCTGGCGCTGCATGTTAAATAAAGACTGTAAGTTCATATCTAATCTCTCCTAAAATAAAATAAATATTAATATAAAATTAAAAATAAATGAAACCTTTTCGCCCTTTATACGTACTGTTAGGAAACAACCCTCGGCAAGGAGGCGATATCGCTTTGATTGTGCTCTTAATGCGACTATTAGTAATTGCTTTATTAGTCTATTTCGTCCTTTTTATTATACGATATGTTCGAAATCCAAAACGAAAATTAATGCAAGCCAAAGAGCAAAATGAATTTTACGTGGTGGATGAAGCAGAAAATGTTCGTAAAAATTTGGAGTTAACGTATAAAGGTGTTTTGTTTGAAGGCGAAAAATATATAAATGAACAAATTTTTTCTATTACTATGTTATTAAAAAATCCTGACCAGCTCAATGATTTAACTCATGAGGATATCAGATTGGTGTCTGCTAAGGTATCAACTTTATACCCAAAAGCCATTATTAGCTGGAAAAGTCCCGTACGAGAGTTTTTAAAGAACGAGCCACAAAAGCAATAGCTTTTGGGCTTTTTTATTGAGAAAGCTTTTGATAAACAGTATGCTTACTTCTTGTTGAAGAAGGCCTCTCTGCTTAGTGCGATTTCCATTCCAGATTGTTCCCTTTCCTCAGGGCGAGCGACCGACCCTCCTTGTATACTGTGAGGTCTCACCTGACTCGCTAGTCCTGCTGGAGTATCACATCTTTCATTTCAATCACCGGGCTTTTGGATAGGGAAGCCTTTTGATGAGATTACTCTCTTGAAGGAATTTTAAAAACGCTCTCCACTTTGCATATTCAGCTCCATTAACCTCTACGTTTGAAACGTTTTCTTCTAACTCATAGATAAGGAGCCTACTACTACATCTATCTAAAACAATAGCCTTAAAAATAAAAAGCAAGATGTTTGTTCATGGCTTCTCCCATTTCATTTTTCAAATTATTCATCTACATATAGATTAGCAATAATGCCAAATGAACAACCACCAAAGCAGGCAGACCGAAACGAAAGCTTGCGTGCTTTGTTTTGTGACGATAAAGATTCATGCCAATGGTTGCACCTAGAGCTCCTCCGATAATGGCAATCGTCCAAAGTGTTTGCTCTTTGATTCTCCATTCATTTCGCTGAGCTCTTTTTTTGTCTGCATTCATTACATATAAGCCTATAAGGTTGATAAGTATCGCGTATATCATTAAAAACAAAGATAATCCCTCCAATAAACAAAAAAGCCTTGCTACCTAGTGGTAACAAGACTTTTTAGCAGAAATTACTTCTCTAAGCCTTTTTTAGCAGCTGCTGCTAATTCAGCAAATGCTTTTTCGTCAGCTACAGCTAATTCAGCAAGCATTTTACGGTTAACTTCAATACCTGCTAATTTTAATCCGTGCATTAAACGGCTGTAAGAAAGACCATTCATACGAGCTGCTGCATTGATACGTGTAATCCATAATTTACGGAAATCACGTTTTTTCTGACGACGGTCACGATAAGCATACATGTATGATTTCATTACTTGCTGATTAGCAACTTTGTATAATCTATGCTTTGAACCGAAGAAACCTTTGGCTAATTTTAAAACTTTTTTACGACGTTTGCGTGTTACTGTACCGCCTTTTACGCGTGGCATAATTGTTACCTCCTGTTATGTTTCTATCTCAACCCAAATTACTTAATGTTATCTAATAAGTGACGAATACGTTTGAAGTCACCTTTGCTTACTAAAGAACCTTTACGTAATTTACGTTTTTGTTTAGTAGATTTGTTAGCGAATAAGTGACTAGTGTAAGCACGAGCACGCTTTAACTTACCGCTTCCAGTTTTTTTGAAACGCTTTGCAGCGCCACGATGTGTTTTCATTTTTGGCATGGGGTGTTCCTCCTCGTTCTATTACTTTTCGTTTTTAGGTGCAAGCACTAGGAACATGCTGCGTCCTTCCATTTTTGGAGCTGATTCAACTGAACTAACATCAGCGCAAGCCTCTGAAAAACGATCAAGTACTTTTTGTCCAATTCCTTTATGAGTAATAGCACGACCCTTAAAACGAATTGACGCTTTTACTTTATCACCTTTTTCAAGGAACTTACGTGCGTTACGAAGTTTTGTGTTAAAATCATGCTCATCGATTGTTGGGCTTAAACGAACTTCCTTTAAGTTAACAACCTTTTGGTTTTTACGAGCTTCTCTTTCTTTACGCTGTTGCTCGTAGCGGAACTTACCGTAGTCCATAATACGACATACAGGTGGTTTCGCGTTTGCAGCAACCATTACTAAGTCAAGATTTGCTCGTGCAGCAATATCAAGTGCTTCATTTTTTGATTTAATTCCTAATTGCTCACCGTTTTGATCAATTAGACGAACTTCGCGAGCTCGAATGCCCTCGTTTACCATCATGTCCTTGCTAATAAGTAGCCACCTCCAAGGTTTAATGAATGAATACGCTTGTGTAGATATTGGTATACACACAAAAAAGCGTGAGTACACAATGCACCCACACTACTATCGTTAAAAGTAAATACGATGTCAACCTGCTAACTGCTCTATACGCGTCAATCAGGTGAGAAGCGGGTGCTTCTTCTTCTGCACAAACAAGTATTCAATTACTTAAGCTATTATAGTATCAACAAAGACAAAAGTCAATGATTTCATTCTTTATTTAACAACAAAAATCATTTTACCAAAGGAAAAACATTTATGCAACATTTTTTTACTTTTTTTAAAAAGGAAAGCAGAGAAGTTGCCCTCTCCGCTTTTTCATTAGCGAGTAATTTCTACTTTTAATCCTGCTAAGAACTGTTCAAAATCAACAGTTTCTGAATTTTGCTCACCGTATTTACGAACATTAACCGCTTTTTCTTCTACTTCTTTATCTCCCACTACTAGCATGTAAGGAATTTTTTGCATTTGAGCTTCACGAATTTTATAGCCAATTTTCTCTTCACGTGAATCTAGTTCCACACGTACGCCAGCTAACTGAAGTTTCTCTTGAACTTCTTTTGCATAGTCTAGGTGAACAGTTGGCGATACTGGAATCACTTGAACTTGAACAGGTGCTAACCATGTTGGGAATGCCCCTTTGTATTCTTCAATTAAGAAAGCAACAAAGCGCTCCATTGTTGATACGACACCTCGGTGAATAACAACCGGGCGATGCTGTTTTCCATCTTCACCGATATATGTTAGATCAAAACGCTCTGGCAATAAGAAGTCCAGCTGCACTGTTGAAAGAGTTTCTTCCTTTCCAAGAGCCGTTTTAACTTGAACGTCTAGCTTCGGACCGTAGAATGCTGCTTCACCCTCTGCTTCGTAATAGTCTAAGCCAAGCTCATCCATCGCGTCTTTTAACATGGTTTGTGCTTTTTCCCACATTGCATCATCATCGAAGTATTTCTCTGTATCTTCTGGATCACGATACGATAAGCGGAACGAGTAATTTTCAAAGCCAAAGTCTTTGTATACAGCTTCTACTAAGCGAACCACACGAATTAATTCGTCTTTAATTTGGTCTGGACGAACAAAGATATGTGCATCATTTAGCGTCATACCGCGAACACGCTGAAGACCTGCAAGTGCACCTGACATTTCATAGCGGTGCATCGTACCTAGCTCTGCAATACGAATTGGTAATTCACGATAGCTGTGGATATCATTTTTATATACCATCATATGGTGTGGACAGTTCATTGGACGAAGAACTAAATCTTCATTATCCATTTCCATTGCTGGGAACATACCGTCTTGATAGTGATCCCAGTGACCTGATGTTTTATATAGCTCTACGCTACCTAGGACTGGTGTATACACATGTTGATAACCTAGCGCAACCTCTTTATCCACAATGTAGCGCTCAATAACGCGACGAATTGTGGCACCTTTTGGTAACCATAATGGAAGACCTTGTCCAACTTTTTGTGAGTTTGTGAATAAGTTAAGCTCTTTACCAATTTTACGGTGATCACGCTCTTTCGCTTCTTCTAATAAACGTAAGTGCTCATCTAAATCTGCTTTTTTGAAGAATGCCGTGCCATAAATGCGCTGCAACATTTGATTGTTGCTATCTCCACGCCAGTAAGCACCTGCAATATTTAACAGTTTAAACTCTTTAATTTTTCCTGTTGATGGAACGTGGACACCTCGGCAAAGATCAAAGAATTCTCCTTGGTGATAAACCGTTACAGTCTCACCTGCTGGAATAGCATCGATAAGCTCTAACTTTAATTCATCTCCAACTTCTTTATAAAGCTCAATTGCTTCTTCACGAGACACTTCGCGACGCTCAATATCAATATTGGCGTTTACAATCTTCTTCATTTCTTTTTCAATTTCAATTAGATCGTCAGGTGTAATGGAATGCTCCATATCAATGTCATAATAAAATCCATTCTCAATAACTGGTCCTACACCAAGCTGGACCTTTTGATCTTTAAAAACACGCTTAATTGCTTGAGCCATTAAGTGCGCCGTACTGTGACGCATAATCTCAAGTGCTTCACCTGAATCTTGTGTGATGATTTCAAGCTGACCGTCTGCATGGATTGGTGTACGCAAATCTAAAAGCTCACCGTTTACTTTACCCGCAATTGATTTTTTCTTTAGCCCTGGGCTAATTGATGATGCAATTTGTTCTGTCGTTGTACCTTTAGGATACTCTTTTACTGCTCCATCTGGAAATGTCATTGAAATAACTTCTGACATGTGATTCAACTCCTTATTTATCTCAATATAATCTTGCATAAACTGGTTATTTACGCAAATAAAAAAACTCATCCCTTAATAAGGGACGAGTTGTGTATACACGTGGTACCACCCTTGTTTCTGTCTTTTTGCTTAACAAGGCACAATGAAAGACAGCTCGAGGTTTGATAACGGAAATTCCGTCAGTAATTACTAAAGTAAAATACTTGTTTACTACTGAAGTTTAGAGGTGGTAAGGATATAAATCGTGTTAAGAATCTTTCAGCCACGGATTCTCTCTCTAATAAACCGTAAATATAAACTCATGTCCTCATCATTACTTATCGCTGATTAAAATTTTTACAATATGAGCCTATTATATTCATTTTTAAAATAGAAATCAACCTCTCAAGTCAGATTCTCTTTTTTTAAAAATGACGCTTCTTGTTTTGTGCATATGACCACTCGTTCTTGAAAAAGATTTTGAATAGTATAAATGAAATCATGTGTATTCTCACGATCACTATAAATATAAATATGCTGCGGAGATAGTGTAATGAGAGGCGCTATAACGGATGGGTCTATGTATAACGACTCATTCTTTTTCATAAATTCTTCAGCCAGATGTTGACGCTGATTCACTGTTAGCAATCCAAAGTTTTCATCATAGAGTTGAAATTCGTTCTCTTGTGAATGCACAACATGTACAGCTTCGCAACTTGCTTCCTCCGTTAAAATAACTTGTCGCAGCTGTTCAACAAACATTTGATATTCATATTCTAGTTTATATTCATCAATAGCGATTTCTAAATAGTACTGTAAGCGAGAGCGATAGTTCTTTAATCGAAACTGGAGAAAAGACTCAAATGTAAACGTAACGTTGTTAACCAGAAAATCTTGAAGCGCTTCTCTAATTAATAAATCTTTAGGCATCGGAAAGTCACGTTTAGGTACGTCAACTTTCTCACCTTCTACAATATGATAGACCATGTCTATCATAAGCTGTAGCTCTTGTTCATCCGTATAGAAAAATTTCTGTTTCAAAATCTCACTTAAAATCGTCTCTTCTTTCTGCTCTAATATAAAGTCTGTCAATACTGGGATTAGCATATCGTGTACAATTTCGTCTCGATTATATGTCACGTCAATTACTAGAAGCTGACTGTTCACAAGTTTAAAGCATTGCGGAGCATATGATAAAGCGCTTCGTTTCGCGCATAGCGACCTGTAAATACCAATTGCTTCTTTTTCATACTTAAAGAAAATTCTCACTAATGTTAGCCCCCTTTTGGACACGCTTTATTTATATATATGGGGCAACATGAAAAAAAATGAGCAAGTCCTTACATGAAATGTAAAAGAACTGCTCATTTATTACGTTTATTTTCACCTTCTACCTTTACAGGAGTGGCTAACGTCTTGATTCGTTCCATAATCCGGGCAGCTTTCAGCTCTTCTTCCTCGCCTTTTTGCGTATACGTTAAATGGTGCTTCATCTGCTGAAAATTTAGGTTTGACGTAAAGAAAGTAGGTAAATTTTCTAACATTCGAAATTGAAGAATGGTACCCAATACATCGTCGCGCATCCAGCTTGTTACGGATTCTGCTCCCAAATCATCTAACATTAGGACGGGCACTTTTTTGACGTATTCAATCTTCTCGTTAAAGGTTTTATCTTGAAAAGATCCTTTAAGCTCACGTAAGAATTCAGGAACATATACAATCGTTGATTTTACTTTCTTTTCAGCTAAAGCATTAGCAATGGCACCTAAAAAGTATGTTTTTCCAACACCGAACGATCCATGTAGATAAAGAGCTTTCATCTTCTTATTAGGTTCATACTCCCTGACAAAATCTCGTACTAACTTGATTGCTTCAAGCCTTCCTTGCTCAATTTCAATATCTGACATGGAAGCACCTAAAATATCTTTCGGTACATAAAGACACTGGATAAATGATTCTTGCTCTTTGCGTTCATCTTCAGTTACTTTTCGAGGGCAGCGCTCATAGGTCACATCAATGTTTTTACCATCAATTACAAGCTTTGGCTGATAACCTTTAATCATATTAACGCAGCTTTGCAGGGATGGACAGTCTTGACACTCTTTGCTTTGTCCTTTAAATTCATGCATCTTAATGAGACCTCGTTCTACAATACCTTCATCCAATTGATCTCGATTCTTCCTTAAGAAATCTTGGACATTACGATCAGAAAGCACTTCTGATTTTAACGTTTCAAATCGTTCCTTGAAACCTTGATTATTTGCTAGTTTGTTTAGCGAATCATTGATTGACTTCACCCCATCACCTCTCCTTTCCATTCATTAATCTTCACGATTTTTCTTTAAATCTAAATCAAGCTGTTTTAACTCTTCTTCAAGTTTCCGCTTTTCTTCTTCAAAGTCTAAATCTTCTTTTTGACTTTGAGGCTTCTTTTTCTCTTCAGACTCTTCTTTCAACCAATCTGGCACCATCTCTTTACGAACTGTTCTTTGTTTCTTCGTCGCCGTTTGCTTAGATTCAGCCCAGTTTTGGTATTCTTTATGCTCATTTTTCGCAATGACCATCGCTTCTTCCACTGTTTTTACCTTTTTACGAGCCCAGTGTCCTGCAATTTTATCCACATATGCTTTTGATAACTTCATATCCGTTCTTAGCATGACATAATAAATGAGTACATTAGCAACACCTGGAGAAAGGTTTTGATGAAACATAACGTCTTCAACCATTTGTAAATCTGCTTTAGAAGGCGTTGCTCCACCGGACAAGTCCGTCAGTAGCTGTCTTGGAGACGTCACTTCTAACTGCTTAATTAACTTCTCTTCTTGAGAAGTTGGCTCTCTATGTTCCATAGTTCGCAATAACGGCGGCTGAATTTGTTCACTTAAGTTAGGCAGCGCTTCTCCATTTTCAAACTGATAATGGTTTCTAGCAGCTTTTCGAAGCAGCTCAATATCTACTTGATCATTTTCGTTCAACGCGTCCAAGACCACATTCTTCATTTGCAGAGCATCAATTTGATATAAAAATGCTAGCTTTTCAATTGCTAACCTCACCTTGGCTGTAATTGCTTTTTTCGAAATCATAGACTCAGTTAACCCTGTCAAAAATAAATCAAAGTCAAAGCTAGCATCCTTAATTGTTATACTAGCTCTTTGTGAATTATCCACATAGTCCAGATCTCCACTTGGTTTGAAGACATCTTGGTTCTCTCGTTGTAAACTTGACGTGAGCTCTGTCGTTTGTACTGACTTATACACATCATTAAATGAACGAGTAACGTCTTTAAACTCACTGTGGTCCACAGCTGGATCCATAAAATATCGTCTAATTTTTTGAAATACATTTTTACCTAATCGATTGTATAAGTAGACGTTTAAAACACCATCATCAAAAAACTGCTGTGGTGTTAATGGTGGAATTAACTCATAAATATAAACTCTTCCCCCGTCCTCTTCTTTCATATAGGTTTTTAATAAGCCAATACCTTCAAGCTTTAATCGCTCCTGATAAATGGATTTCAAGTTCATTTGCATAACGGCCATTAGGTGATGATGCGTTGCTTCTGTTCCCCATAAGCGTCCTTGTTCTAGTTCACTCCATAACGTCATATATAAGCCATAGCACACGGTTCCAATTAACGGTTGATATAGAGTTGTTAACACTTTTCGATCATATTCTTGAATAACGCCGCTCGTTCTCACAACATAACGGTCAACTGGAATGATTTCTTTCCAATGTTGCTCATTCATCATCATTACCTACCCAATTCTAAAATAGCAAAAAAGAGCTAAAAAATCTCTTTAATAGCTCTTTTATAATTTTTCCTTCTTAATTAACTCCTTTAGTTCATCAATAAATACATTAATGTCTTTAAATTGACGATAAACAGAAGCAAAGCGTACATACGATACTTCATCGATAGCAGCTAGTCTTTCCATTACCATTTCCCCAACAACGTCTGACTGTACTTCCGATGCACCTTGACTGCGCAATTCAGATTCAATATCATGTACAGTATCTTCTAATTGTTTTAAGCTAACTTGCCTTTTCTCACATGCCTTTATTAAACCGCGTAAAATTTTCTCTTTGCTAAACTCTTCACGCGCCCCATCTTTTTTCACTACAATTAAAGGTGGCTCTTCTACTTTTTCAAATGTTGTATAACGATAGTGACAACTTTCGCATTCACGCCGTCTGCGAATTGAACGACCTTCTTCAACAGGCCGTGAGTCTAACACTCTCGTTCCATTATACTGACAGGAAGGACATTTCATCTTCTCAACTCCAATAAATAACCTTTTATATTTGTATAAACTAAGCAGCTTGTACGAACTAACCACTTGTGTACGTTAGAAATTCAAAATAAAAATTCACTTTGTTTTCATATTATAGAAAACAAAGCTTGAATACAAGTGAAGGAGAATGAATTCTGAAATTTTATTTCCTAAAACATTTGTTTTCCAATAGATAAAGGCGCTACACAGCTTTATTTGTTTAATACACTTTATTTCCCTTACTTAATAGCAATCAGATGTTGATCAAAATATTTATAAAAAAAGATGATTAATTCTTTACTATAACCAAAATCGAATGGTATTACTTTTGATTCCGTTGTAACCGAAAAATCGATAGCGGTTTCAAAAGGTCGTAATGAAATAATCGTAATAACAACAAACGCCTTTCTCCCCTTTGACACGTTTAAGCTAATCTCTCCACGCTCTTCATAAGCGGCTAAAATTTCTACTCCATTCATATTCTTCAATAAATTTTGCACCTGAGTAAATGTTTGAGAGGCTGTTGATTTGTAGTAATGTGTTTGTAACTTTGGATTTTCGTGGTGGTCCCTAGTTTCAGAATGATTCGAAAAAACTGACTTTACTTTTTGAATAATCCCCATGTTGTGTAGACTCCTTTTTATCAAAATAATCGCTATAGCTACTAAAGATACCCTAGCTACTTTCTTTATTATAATGGATAAACGGTATTTTTGTATCTAAAAAGGACTGTCTATAAATGGCGAGTCCAATTTATAGAGCAGTCCCTAATTGTTCTTAGCTTTGTTTTATACTATTAAAGTACATTTGCTTTCGTTTGCTTTACTTGTACAGGACCCATTCCACGCGGTACTTCAATTGTCTCACGTGTTTGAGCATTTAGTTCATCTGCAATATAGTCAGCAGCAATTGTTGGATCTAAGTCTCCACATGTGTATACATCGATGCTTGCATACCCATGCTCTGGAAAGCTGTGGATAGTTAAATGTGATTCTGAAATAATAACAACCCCACTTACGCCCTGAGGTGCAAATTTATGAAACGCAACCTCACGAACTTCCGCTCCAGTTTTTAGTGCTGCATCTACAAACGTTTTTTCAATATAATCCATATCATTCAACTTATCGAAATCACAACCCCATAATTCTGAGATAACGTGACGACCCATTGTTTCCATAATGATATTTCCCCCTTTAACAATTTTTAATCGTTAAATATGAAATTCTTTCGCCATATAGCATGTTAACTACCACGGGGGAAAGTTAGTCCAGAGAGGTCCTAACCCTTTAAGTAGATACATAACCGAAAGGTACACAAGAAGTTCACGAAACATAGTATACTTTGTTTAGACTCATTTTGCAACACGTGATTTTATTTAAATTTGCAATCCGTAGCTAAACTCGATTTATTCTCTGCCCCACCACTTTTTAAGACCTCTCATTTATTAGTTCCCTATCTCAGTTAGAACAAACAATGAATTCAAATAGAATAAGCGAGGCATGATTGCCTCGCTTATTTATCCAACCTTTAGCTTTGAATTTTGAATCATCTCTGCTGTAATATATTTTACTAAATCGACTACTCTTTGTGAGTATCCCCATTCGTTATCGTACCACGCTAATACTTTAATTTTATGTTCATCCATGACCATGGTTGATAAGCCGTCAATGATTGCTGAATTGGGGTTTGTATTGAAATCAATTGATACTAACGGTTCTGTTGTAAATGCCAGTATTCCTTGTAGTGGACCTTCTGCGGATTGAATAAACGCTTTATTCACCGCTTCTTTTGTTACCGCTTTCCTAACATCAACAACGAGGTCTACAAGCGATACATTTGGCGTTGGAACTCGCAGCGCCATACCATGTAATTTCCCACTGAGATGAGGAAGCACAAGTGATAATGCTTTGGCAGCCCCAGTTGTTGTAGGAATAATGGACTGACCGCATGCGCGCGCGCGTCGTAAATCTTTATGTGGGTTATCAATATTTTTTTGGTCGTTCGTATATGCGTGAACCGTTGTCATTAAACCGTTCTCAATAGTAAAAGCCTCGTCTAATACCTTGACAACAGGCGCTAGGCAGTTTGTCGTACAAGATGCATTTGAGATAATATGATGCTTATGCACATCCAGCACCTTTTCATTTACTCCCATTACAATTGTGACATCTTCATCTTTACCAGGTGCCGTTAAGACAACTTTTTGAGCACCAGCCTCAATATGTAACTGCGCTTTTTCTCTAGAATTAAATTTTCCAGTTGCTTCAATTACTAAATCAATTTGTAATTGTTTCCATGGTAATAAGAGTGGATCTCGCGAGTCAAGTAGCTGAATTCTTTTACCATTTACAATCAACGCATCTGTTTCACAGATAACTTCTCCAGCAAATGGACCATGAATGGAGTCATATTTGATTAAATGCGCTAAAGTTTCTGCAGGATAGCTTGCATTAATTGCAACAATATCTAACTTTTCCTCTTCAATCGCTGTTCGAAAAACCATTCTTCCAATTCTCCCAAAACCATTAATTGCAATTCGTGCTTTCATGGTTATTCCCCCTAACAAATATGTTATACTAATTAACTTTTTATACAAAATAGTATAACATAAATAATTTTAAAATGAAGAATTATTGCACATTATTTTGTTGTCTTATTCTACATATATTAAAAAAAGCTGGAAAGAATGACTTCTCTCCAACTCAATTTGTTAATTTTGATACAAGTTTTATAACTTGCTCTTTTGTTTCATCTATACTTCCATTGTTATCAATAATAAAATCTGCCATCTTTGCCTTTTCAGTTAAAGGCAGTTGAGACTTAATTCTCGCTAATGCATCTTCTTTAGAGAGGTTATTTCTTTTTTGTAGTCTCTCAAGCTGCACAAGTTCATTTACATGGACAACAATAACTTGGTCTACTAGATACGTTAATTTGCTTTCAAACAAAAGTGGAATATCCAACACAACTAGCTGATATTGCTCAGCAATCAATTGTTCTTTTTGCTTTAACATTTCACTTCGAACTTCCGGGTGTACAATTGAATTGAGCTTTTGACGCTCCTGTTCGTTATGAAAGATAATCTGACCAAGAGCAGCACGATTAATTTCTAGATCTTCTTGTAAAATCTCTTTTCCAAATGCCTCAACAATCTTACTATAAGCGACTCTACCGTTCTGAACGACTTCTTTTGCAATCTGATCAGCATCGATTACCGGTATATTCATTTCACGGAATATCGCTGAGACCGTACTTTTTCCACTAGCGATTCCACCCGTTAAACCAACAACAATCGTCATAATGTTCTCCCTTTTACTTCTTATAATCTCAATATTCCCATTAAAATCAATACAACACCTGGTACAAATGAAAACATCCTCATCCAAGCTAGTTTAGAAAACCATTTTCCAATTTGAATTCCTAATGTAAGGAAAATAAAGCTCATTGCCGCTACTGCGATGGCCAATATGACTGGCGAATAACCTAATAAAGCTGCTGCTATTCCAGCTCCAAATGCATCCAATGATAACGCGATACCTAAAATTAACGCTTCAACTCCCGTAATAGAGCCTGATTTATCTAAATCTGCTGTCGTCGGCTTTTTCAAAATATTAATGACCAAGCCAATGGATTTTATTTCTACTTTAAAAATGATTTTTTCTTCCAGCTTTGCTGTTTCCTCTTCTTCAGGACGAAAAAATTGATACAAAATCCACATGCCCAACAATACAAAAATAATGCCACCAATGGTGTCAAGCGCAGCCGGAGAAAATAAATGCGTAATCATTTTGCCGACAAACATCGCAAGCGTTAATGTAAACGCGGAACAACAAGCAATAATTAAAATTGATTTAAACGGAATTTTAAGTTTTCGCAATCCGTATGTTAATCCTACGCTGAAGCTATCTAGGCTTACTGCAAAAGCTACTAGTATTAAAGAAAGTGAAATCATCTTAAAGAGCTCCTTCCATTTCATCTATCTAAAGTATATGAAAGGAGCCCATCCATTGTTATTATTCTTCAAGCTTCTGGCAACTTGGACAAATATGCGTACCTCTTCCCGCTACTACATATTTCTTAATCGGAGTGCCACATACAACACAAGGTTCGTCTTTTTTACCATAAACATAAAGCTGAAGCTGAAACATCCCCATCTCTCCTTGAGTATTTACGTAGGATCGAATGGTACTTCCACCTTTTTCAACCGCTTCCTGTAGAGTTGCTACGATTTCTTTATGCAAACGGTCCAACTCCTCATCGGTGAGCTGGCTTGCTACACGCTCAGGATGTATACGAGCTCGGAAAAGCGCTTCATCCACATAGATATTCCCAAGCCCAACGACCACTTGTTGGTCTAATAAAACCGCCTTAATTTTTCGACTCGTTCGACCGATTCGTTTTTTTAGAACTTCCGCCGTAAACAGTTCTTCAAAAGGCTCCGGACCCAGTGTACTTAGAGGTGGTGAGAGCTCTTCTTCTCCTGGTTGAAATAAATGCATGGTCCCAAATTTTCGTACATCTTTATACCTTAACTGCGTACCATCCTTAAACAGAAAAATAACATGTGTATGCTTATCAATTGGTTCATCCTTCTTAGCAAGAGCATACTTACCTTCCATTCGGAGGTGAGAAACTAATACGTAGTTATCTAAAATGATTTTTAGAAATTTCCCTCGACGGTGTACATCTTGAATCGTCTGTCCCTTTAGTGCATCACAAAACTGTTCAACTTCAACCGGTCGCTTAATGATATTTGGCCATGTTACTTTTACTTCATCAATTGTTTTTCCTTTTACTAAATGAATGAGCGTGCGGCGAACCGTTTCAACTTCTGGTAATTCGGGCACCTTATCCACCTCTCTTTGCTAATTCATTGTTGTTTACTTAGCGTCAAACCAAGTAGCACCATACGAGTAATCTACTTTTAAAGGTACATCTAATTTTAGTGCACTTTCCATCACCTCTGGAACAATACGCTCAAGAATTTCAATTTCATGTTTTGGCGCTTCAAAGATAAGCTCATCATGTACTTGAAGAAGAAGCTTTGTTTCTAATTTCTCTTCTTTTAATCGCTTTGCCATTTCAATCATTGCTTTTTTGATAATATCAGCAGCTGTTCCTTGAATAGGTGTGTTCATAGCCGTTCTCTCAGCAAAGCTTCTCAGATTAAAGTTGCGACTTGTAATCTCTGGCAGATAGCGACGACGATGCAATAAAGTTGTTACGTATCCCGCTTCTTTTGCTTGACGTACAATATCCGCCATATATTCTTGAACACCAGGAAAGCTTTCCAGGTAGCGCTCAATGAACTTTGCCGCTTCTTTTCGCGTAATCCCGAGGTTCTGTGATAACCCATAGTCACTAATACCATACACAATTCCGAAGTTAACCGCTTTTGCTTGACGCCTCATATTAGACGTCACGTCCTCTTTTGCTACATGGAACACGTCCATAGCCGTTTTTGTATGGATATCGAGATCTTCTGTAAATGCCTCAATTAGTTTTTCATCAGCTGCAATATGCGCTAAAACGCGTAGCTCGATTTGAGAATAGTCAGCAGCAAAGATTACCCAACCTTTCTTTGACGGGACAAAAGCTGAACGTATTTTTTTCCCTTCTTCTAAGCGTATTGGAATATTTTGCAAGTTCGGATCAACTGAGCTTAAGCGCCCTGTTTGCGTTAGAGTTTGATTAAAACGCGTATGAACTTTCTGATCGGAATGGATGACTTTCTTTAGCCCTTCCACATATGTGGACTGGAGCTTGCCAAGCTGACGGTATTCTAAAATTTCTTGGATAATGTCATGCTTATCAGCTAACTGCTCCAACACGTCTGCGGAAGTAGAATAGCCTGTTTTTGTCTTTTTGATAACAGGGAGCTCAAGCTTTTCAAACAAAATAACGCCTAACTGCTTCGTTGAATTAATGTTAAATTCTTCTCCAGCATAACTATAAATAGTAGCTTCTAATTCCTTCAGACGTTCATGAATGGTTTTCCCTAATTCATCTAAGCGGTTATGGTCAATTTTCACTCCTTGATATTCCATATCAGCTAATACAAATGACAGGGGCATTTCGAGCTGTTCATATAAGTCATACTGCTCATTTTCTTTTAGCTCGGCTAGCAGCTTTTCTTTTAAAAATTGAAGAGCCGCTGCTTTTCTAGCAACATGTTCTGCTAATTCTCCTACTTCAGGTACTGATTTTTTTGCCCCTTTTCCGTATACCACTTCATCAGAGCTCACTTGCGTATATCCTTTTAGCTTAGCAATTGTAGCTAGATCATCGTTGGCTTCAGCAGGATTTAAGATGTAAGAAGCAATCATAATGTCCTGTTCAATTCCTTTAATCTCATAGCCTTCCCATCGCATTGAAACGACCATTCTTTTTCCATCAAATACAGTCTTTTTCATTGATTGATCCTGTAACCAGTTCACAAATTCAGCGGACCCTAAAGCTACTGATTTTCCAATGAAAAAATGGCCATTTTCATTGCTAATACCAAAACCTAGCAGCTGATCATGGTGATAGTTTTCTTCATATCCTTCCACAACAAGCGCAGCATCGTTTGTTAATATCTCGTTGTCTACACTGTTCACTATCTTGTATTCAAGCTCTTCAAAAGAGCTACTTTCCTCTGAATCGCCACCAAATTTATCTAAAAGAGAATTAAAGCCAAGTTCTTTAAATAGTGCTACAAGCTTTTCACTGTTTTCACCTTGATACGCAACAGCTTCCAAGCTCACTTCAATAGGTGCGTTTGTGTCGATTGTAGCAAGCTCTTTACTCATGAGTGCCTGCTCTTTGTTATCTGATAGCTTTTCTTTTAATTTTTTACCACTCACTTGATCGATTGATTCTAAGACGTTTTCAACTGTTCCAAACTCTTTTAATAATTTCAGAGCCGTCTTTTCTCCAACTCCAGGAACACCTGGAATATTATCAGAAGAGTCACCCATAAGTCCCTTCATATCAATAATTTGCATAGCTTTAATGCCATACTTCTCATCGATTAAAGCTGGCGTATAGGCATCAACATCTGCAATACCTTTTCGCGTGATACCTACTGTTATGTGTTCTGAAACAAGCTGAAGTAAATCTTTGTCACCTGAAATTACTTTCACCTCAAAGTTCTCTTTTTCAGCTTGCTTTGCTAATGTACCAATAATGTCATCGGCTTCGTAATTCTCTAGCTCATAGCGCTTTATTCCATAGGCATCTAGCAGGTCTCGAATAAATGGAAATTGCTCTGATAGCTCAGGGGGCGTTTTTTGCCTTCCACCTTTATACTCTGTAAATGTTTTATGACGAAAAGTTGTTTTACCAGCATCAAATGCTACAAGAAGATGTGTTGGTTTCTCTTCTTCTAAAATGCGCATTAACATCATTGTAAATCCGTAAATTGCGTTTGTATGTATACCTTTATCGTTATTCAGTAAAGGCAGAGCAAAAAATGCACGATATGCGATACTATTGCCGTCTATTAATACTAATTTCTTGGACATGAATAATCCTCCATTTCAAAAAAAGAACGTTTATTCTATTTTATCAAAAGTTTCCTCTCAACAACAAAAACTAATCTATCTAATTACAGTTAGTTTTTTACCAGAAACTAGTTTCATGCATAATTCGAACTAAGAATGCGCCCTAATTATAAATGATATAAACAAAAAAGGCATTATCCTTTATAGAATAATACCTTTGTCTTATGTTATAAAAAAAATGGACGAAAGGAGTATGAAGACTCCTCTCGTCTTCCAAAATTGGTTCCTTGGATGAAGGGGTTTCCATAGAAAAGTATAACAAGCTTATATTAAGCTTCCTTAAATGCTTTGTAAAAGGAACGTAAACATTTGCTTAGTTTTCTAAGTATTTATTTAACGTGACAGAAAAAGTTGTCCCTTCATTCACTTTACTCTGTACGCCAATATGCCCTTTATGTGCTTCTACAAGATGTTTGACAATTGCTAGTCCAAGACCTGTACCACCGGAATTTCTACTTCTTGCTTTATCTACGCGATAAAAGCGTTCAAAAATTCGAGGAATTTCTTCTTGTGCGATGCCAATCCCTGTATCGGTGATATGAACAAGGACTTTGTCTAATTTTTCTTCAATTCGAATATGAACTTTACCGCTTGGCATCGTATAATTCAATGCGTTGCTAATTAAGTTCATAAAGATTTGGGTTAACCTCTGGATATCTGCTTCAATTAAACATTCTTCTTCAAGTGTTTCAATTTGAAGATCAATTCCTCGCTCTTTTGCTCGATTAGAAAGAACCATAACGATTTCATAAAGAAGCGTATTAATATTAATGGCTTGAACGTTTAGCTGAAAACCTTGCTGTTCCACTTTTGATAAATCTAACAAATCTTGTATTAACGTTTCCATCCGTTGACTTTCATTCATGATAATCGATAGAAACTGCTTTCTTAGCTCTGGTTCCTCCATAGCACCATCTAAAAGCGTTTCACTAAAGCCTTTAATTGATGTGATGGGTGTCTTTAACTCATGAGATACGTTAGCAACAAAGTCTCGGCGAACCTGCTCTAGTTTCTTAAGTTCTGTTATGTCATGAAAAACCAGAACAATCCCCTTCCATTCATCATTTAATCCGATAATTGGCGCTCCGTATACATCATAATGTCGACGTTCGATATTTCGAGAGAGTACAACATATTTGCGAACCTTCACTTCTGTCATAAAAATCTCTTCTACTAGGGAAACGACTTCTTTATGTTCAAACACTTCATAATATAGGTGATATAAGAAATCATTCATCTTTATTTGAAATTGTTCTTTATAAGCTCGATTTACTAGGTTAATATAGCCGCGACTATCAATTAAAATCATCCCGCTACCCATATTTTCAATGAGCGTCCGCAGGCGATCTTGTTGCATCTCTTGGCTACGAATTAACTCTTGTAAATTACGGGCTAATGCATTAATGGATTGACTTAGCATTCCTGTTTCATCCATATAATCTTCATAAGTACGAGCTTTATAATTGCCTTTTGCTAGCTCCATGGCTACCTGAGTAGCCGATTCAATTGGTCTGGTATAGCGATTCATAATCTTTATTCCTAGTAATAAAATGACGATTAACGCAACGCCAAGACTTCCAATTAACAGTCCCCATATTTGTTGATTGACTTGATTTAATGACGCAAAAGAAGTACTTAAAACAACAAACCCTTCTTTCTGACCGTCAATGACAAGTGGCACACCATAATAGTAGAGGTCATGATTTTCTTCGATGCGGCTGAATGCTTCCTGATTCACGCTTTGCTTCTTTATTACCTCTTGGAGTATACGAGTGTTTTCCAAGGAGCCATTGTGACTACTTGCATTTGAATCTACAAGAATTGTACCGTCATTGTTAATAATAGTTGCTCGAACACTTAATGACTCACTAATCGAATCTACATTTTCTTGAAGAGTTGGATTTGTCAGGCCTTCTTTCCCAATAAAAAGTTCGACAAGCTCAGCTTCTTTTTCCATCCGTTCTTGAAAGGTTTGAAAATAGAAATTTTTGAAAAGCTGAGCTAATAATAAGCCTAAACAAACCAGTACCACAATAATTAACGTTAGCAGTGCAAAAAGTAAGCGCGAGCGGAACTTATTCATCTACCTTTGGTTCCTCTAATTTATACCCTAAACCACGAATGGTTTTAATATAAATTGGTTTTCTTGTATTGCTTTCAATCTTTTCACGCAAATGACTAATATGGACATCTACAATCCTTGTATCACCCGCAAAGTCATAATTCCAAACGGCACTTAATAACTGATCACGCGTCAGCACTCGCCCTTTATGTTTTGATAAATATAATAATAGTTCAAACTCTTTTGGCGTTAATTCTAGCTGCTCTTGCTGAAAATAAGCTTCGTAATGCTCGGGAAGAATTTTTAAATCTCCAATAAAGATTCTTTCTCCATCCTCTTCTTCCTGATTGGCTTGATTACTAATTTGAGAACGACGAAGTATGGCCTTTACCCGAGCAACAACTTCTCGTGGACTAAACGGTTTTGTCATATAGTCATCTGCTCCAAGTTCTAAACCTAACACTTTATCAAACTCATCATCCTTAGCCGTTAACATTAATATAGGCGTCATAACTTTCTGCTGTCTAAGCTTTTTGCACACTTCAATTCCATCCATTTTGGGAAGCATTAAGTCTAACACGATTAAATCTGGGTTTTCTTCCAGTGCTTTATTGTACCCTTCTTCTCCATCCATTGCCGTGCTGACCTCAAAACCAGCTTGCTGCAGGTTATACTGTAATAATGTTGAGATTGACTGTTCATCGTCTACTACTAATAATCTCTTATTCATGTTCGTAACATAAGCCTCCATCAATTCATTTTAAACGCCACTTCACCCAATATTTTGTCTATATGTATGTCATTATCATACACTGGTTCCTTAAAGTTCTCAAAGGCATTTCATAATATTATGCCAATAAACAAGCCCCCTAATTAAAAAGGAGGCCCGTTTGTCACTGCATTAAAAGTTCTCAAACTCATGTGTTTCGGCAATCGATAGTTCTTGAGGAGGACATACAATAAATTGAGCTTGTACAACGCTCTCCTCATTCTCATCTGTTGCCTGTACATCAATTGTAATTGTCTTTTCGTCCATATTTTTATTAACTACTTCAAATAAAAACTCGACTGTACTGTAATGGTAAATACGCTTAGGAAATGCAACGGTTTGCTTTAGAATATGACTTCCTGGACCCGGCAAATATTTGGAGATAGCCGCTGTCATCATTCCATTGATCATAATTGCTGGAACAATCGGCTTTTTAAACGTCGTTTGCGCAGCATAATCATGCTGAATATAAAGGGGATTGGCGTCATTTGTTAAGCCTAGATATAGAAGAATATCCTTGTCCTCTATGCGTTCAGTAAGTGAAAGCTTTTCGCCAACTTGGATTTGTTTTATGGTTCTTCCAACCTTTTGTTTTTTCCCTAGCACCATTGCTACTTCATCCTTTCTCTTTGTAGCTTTCATGAACGATCGCTAATCATGCGAACAGTTCTTGTCTAAAGCAGTGAAACTTCTACAACAAAAAAATTCGAGGTTTCCCTCGAATTTTCCTGTTTTTCTTTTATAAATGATGCTTTTTACCACACCGTTTACCAAGTGCTTGTCTATTTTTAAACAAGAACACTCATCACATTTTTAACTGAATCAGCAGATTGATCTAAAGCTGCTTTTTCTTGTTCAGTTAGTTCTAATTCAATCACTTGCTCAATACCATTGGCACCTAGAACTGTTGGTACACCAAGGTAAATACCACTGTAGCCATATTCACCTTCTAAGTACGCAATTGCAGGTAAGATACGACGCTGATCTTTTAGGATAGCTTCTGTCATTTCTAAGAGAGATGCAGCAGGTGCATAATAAGCACTACCATTTCCTAAAAGGTTTACAATCTCGCCGCCACCTTTACGCGTACGCTCCACAATAGCATTTAAGCGATCTTGTGGAATTAACGTTTGAAGCGGAATTCCACCTGCGTATGAGTAGCGCACAAGAGGAACCATATCGTCACCATGTCCTCCTAGTACAAAGCCAGTAACGTCCTTAACTGATACATTCAGTTCCTGTGCTACAAATGTACGGAAACGAGCCGAATCTAGTACACCAGACTGACCAATTACACGATTTTTTGGAAATCCTGATTCTTTAAATACTGTATACGTCATCGCATCAACTGGATTGGTTAACACGATAATATAACAATTTGGTGAGTATTTAACAATTTCTTGCGTTACAGACTTCATTACCTTTTGGTTTGTCGTAACTAAATCGTCACGGCTCATACCAGGTTTACGTGCAATACCAGCCGTAATAATGACGACATCAGAGTCAGCTGTATCTTCATAGTTAGCTGTTCCTGTAATATTAGCGTCAAAACCTTGTACTGGGCCTGCTTCTAACATATCCAACGCTTTACCTTTAGCTGGGTTTTCTGCCTGTGGAATATCCACCAATACAACGTCAGCTAATTCTTTTTGTCCGATCAAAAACGCAGTTGTTGCACCTGTAAAGCCAGCACCAATAACTGAGACTTTTTTTCGTTTGTTTGACATGTTAATTCCCCCAAATCGTTCTCGTTTACTATTATACTGTTACTTGATTTCCTAAGTTTTTAATTAACTCATCTGCAAACTCAGAGCATTTTACTTCTTTCGCTCCATCCATTAAGCGAGCAAAATCATATGTTACTACTTGAGAAGCGATTGTTTTTTCCATTGATTCCATTACAAGCGCAGCTGCTTCAGTCCAGCCTAAATGTTCTAGCATTAACACACCTGATAATAATACAGATGAAGGGTTTACTTTGTCTAGACCTGCATATTTAGGAGCAGTACCATGTGTTGCTTCAAAGATTGCATGTCCAGTTTCATAGTTAATGTTAGCACCCGGTGCAATACCAATTCCACCTACTTGTGCAGCTAAAGCATCAGAAATATAGTCACCATTTAAGTTCATTGTTGCAACTACGTCAAACTCACGAGGACGAGTTAAGATTTGCTGTAAGAAGATATCTGCAATTGAATCTTTTACGATAATTTTTCCAGCAGCTTCTGCTTCTGCTTGTGCTTTATTTGCAGCATCTTTTCCTTCTTTTTCAACGATGCGGTCATATTGAGCCCAAGTAAATACTTTATCGCCGAATTCTTTTTCAGCTAATTCATAACCCCAGTTTTTGAAGGCACCTTCAGTAAACTTCATGATGTTTCCTTTATGAACAAGCGTTACAGACTTACGACCGTGTTCGATTGCATAGTTAATTGCTCCGCGAACTAAGCGCTCTGTACCCTCAGATGATACTGGCTTAATTCCAATACCTGATGTTTCAGGGAAACGGATTTTATTAACACCCATTTCAGTTTGTAAGAAGTTGATTAACTTTTGAACTTCTTCAGAACCTTTTGCATACTCGATACCAGCATAGATATCCTCTGTATTTTCACGGAAGATAACCATGTCCGTATCTTCTGGACGTTTAATTGGTGATGGAACACCTTCGAAATAACGTACTGGACGTAAGCAAGTAAACAAATCTAACTCTTGACGTAAAGCAACGTTTAGTGAACGGATTCCTCCACCTACTGGCGTTGTTAATGGTCCCTTAATCGCGATTATGTACTCACGAATAACATCTAATGTTTCAGCTGGTAGCCACTCGCCAGTTTCGTTGAATGCTTTTTCCCCTGCTAATACTTCTTTCCAAACAATCTCTTTTTCGCCATCATATGCTTTTTCAACAGCTGCTTCTAATACACGAGATGCTGCTGCCCAAATATCCGGACCAATTCCGTCTCCTTCGATATATGGAATTACTGGATTGTTAGGTACATTTAATACTCCGTTTGTTACCGTAATTTTTTGTCCGTTTGTCATAAAAATAACCCCCTTGAAGTTTTAAAGCTTAATAGATTAATAGCTTATTATAAAGTGCTCAACTTACGCTGAGCACTTTCTTACATAAAAGTTAATCTCTTTGCTCAATCGGAATATACGCTTGCTTTCCTTCGCCGATATAATCGGCACGTGGACGAATTAATCGATTGTTTGAATACTGTTCTAAAATATGTGCTACCCAACCTGATACGCGGCTTACAGCAAAGATTGGTGTAAACAAATCATGATCAATTCCTAGACTGTGATAGACAGAAGCGGAATAGAAGTCTACGTTTGGTGGAAGCCTCTTCTCACTTGTAACAATCTCTTCAATCTTTACAGACATTTCATAAAGAGTAGAGTCTCCAGCTTGTTTTGTAAGCTTCTCAGACATCTCTCTCAAATGTTTAGCACGTGGATCCCCTTGCTGATACACTCGGTGACCAAAGCCCATAATCTTCTCTTTATTTGCTAACTTACTACGAATATACGGCTCTGCATTTTCTACCGTTTCAATATCAGATAGCATTTTCATAACGGCTTCATTTGCACCACCATGAAGAGGTCCTTTTAAGGCTCCGATTGCTGCTGTAATACCAGAATAAATATCTGAGAGAGTTGCCACACAGACGCGAGCGGTAAATGTAGATGCATTTAGCTCATGGTCAGCGTGTAAGACAAGTGCTTTATTAAATGCTTCAACTTCGATGTCAGTCGGTTCATTCCCCGTTAACATGTACAAGAAGTTGGCTGCAACGCTATAGTTTTCATTTGGTTCAATTGGATCCATCCCTTTGCGAATGCGTGAAAAGGCTGTTACAATTGTCGGTAATTTGGCTTGTAGGCGAACTGCCTTACGATAATTAGCTTCTTCATCCATTAGGTCTGCTTCTGGATCGTACAAGCCAATTAGTGATACAGCTGTTCTTAAAGCTGCCATTGGATGAACGTCTTTAATTGGATATGTTTTGAAATGATTTAATACTTCATGAGGTAATTTAGCATTCTCTGCTAGTAACCTAGAAAAAATAGATAATTCTTCTTTATTTGGTAATTTTCCATGCCAAAGCAAATAAACTACTTCTTCAAATGTAGCATAGTCTGCTAAATCATCAATATTGTAACCACGATAAGTTAGCGTGTCGTCAATAATGGAGCTTACCGCTGAAGTTGTCGCAACAACTCCCTCTAAACCTCGAGTCGCAGTCATATTCCCATCTCCTTTACAGAAAAGATTTCCCCATACACCCTATTGTACATACAAAAATAAATTATATTGAGCGTTGGCTCAATTCCACATCACATAAGACATTTCTATAGAAGCACAGCATTCCTCATAGGGTTTTCTTAAGACCCTGACAAAAAAGAAAATGCTTACATTTTCATATTGCTAAATAACATAAAGAACTTATGCTATCTAGCATGCTTTTTAGTTGTTTGATCGTATACGTTATATCATACAATTGTATGTAATGAGATGCGGCTTCAAACTATATTATAAACAATTATCTGACTTTTGTGAATGAAAAGAGTAAATAAATTTTAAAAAAATTGTTATTATAAAAAAATTTCCACTAAAATAACTCTGTAATTTTAATAAATAAATAGGCAATTCCTGCACCAATCAGAGGACCTACAGCTACCCCTTGAAATAGCGTCACAGCTAGGATTGTACCAAATACAAGAGCCGTTGTAATATGGGGATCTTCCGACAATAAAGTCAGTCCATATTTAGCAATAATTGCCACTAAAATTCCTGCAGCTAATGCTACCCAAGCATATGACGACTTAATAGCTTCTCCCAATTGTTTAAAACCAATATCACCTGTTGCAATCGGCACTAATACCGCAACTGTAATAACGGTCACACCTAGATTAATTCCTTTAGACTGTAGATAGGGAAATACCTTACTGTCTAGACCTATTAATTTAATAACTAATAGAAAACCTACAGCGATAATTAACGACTGATTTTTTGCAATCAATCCTATAACCAATAAAATAGCTAAAAACATAACTGGTTGTGAAAACATTCGTTCATCCTTCCTTTCATTACTTTCATGCTTATTTGGATCTTATTTTCTAGTGAAAAACCCACTTTTTTCTTTTCACTCTTTCATAAAAGTTGTAAAATACTAACAAAACTATTTTTAAAGGAGCATTCCTGTTAGAAGAATTTTCGGGGACTTGAACAAAAAAGAGCCCTCTTGGTATGATACGG